>NZ_JBFODA010000047.1:0-11776 GCF_040908055.1 Aeromonas sp. R7-4 | reverse complement strand
CAGCGCTGGCGCGAGGCGGGTGGCCCGGGCTCCGGCCTCTGGTTCGATCTCGGCCCCCATATCCTGGATCAGTCCCTGCAGCTGTTCGGCCAGCCTGACTGGATCCAGGCCGATCTCGCCCGGCAGCGCCCGGGGGCCCTGAGCGACGATTACTTCCACGTGGTGCTGGGGTATGGGGAGCGCCGGGTGATCCTGCACGGCAGCTGCCTGGTGTCGGCCGTGATGCCCCGCTTCGTCGTCCATGGCAGCCAGGGCTCCTTCGTCAAGTTCGGCATGGACGTGCAGGAGGAGCAGCTCAAGCAGGGCAAGCGGCCACCGGCGGCAGACTGGGGCGTGGATCCCGTGCCCGGCCAGCTCAGCCAGATCCGGGACGGCGAGCTTGTGCAGCAGACCGTGGCCGGCGAGGCGGGGGATTACGGCGCCTACTACCGCGCGGTCTGCGCCGCCATCAAGGGGGAGGGGGCCAACCCTGTGCCCGCCCCCGAAGCGCTGGCGGTGATGGCGCTGCTGGATCTTGCCAGGGAGAGCCACAGCCAGGGTCGGCGACTGGCTTGTCAGAAGTTGTCTGACTGAGTCGGCGCTGCCGTTTGCTCAAAATGGCAGCGTTTGACTGATAAAGATCATTTATGCGGCTTTTTATTTCGATGTATCGCGTAAAGAGTGGTTTTTTGTATTAATATCAGGCGCTGTAGTAGTTCTTTTCATCCAGCCAACGAGAAAATATCATTGTGATACGCGTTTTCATTGGCTCGGTATGGCGTTATATTTCGCGCGTCTCTTGGCTCCCGTCCTGATGGACTCTTCACGGGGGCAAGGCGCACAGTAGTGATGGTCGTGCAGACCGTCTCTCCATTTTTATTTGAGGATATGTACATGAACAAAGTACTGGTAGCCGGTATCCTGGGTCTGATGTTGACCGCCTGTGGTCAGAAAGAAGAAGCTGCCGCTCCGGCTGCTACTCCGGCCGCCGAGGTTGCTGCAACTGTTAGCGAAGCTGCCTCTACCGTAGAGAAGGCTGCTTCCGAAGCTTCCGCAACTGTCGAGAAGGCTGCTTCCGAAGCTTCCGCAACTGTCGAGAAGGCTGCCGCTGACGTGGCCACCAAGGCAGAAGCCGCAGTGAGCGATGCCAAGGCCAACTAAGCCCGCACCTCATTGAAGAACGGGCCCGGCGCACTCGCGTCGGGCCCGTTTTTTTATGGCCATTGGGGGTATCGCCCGCTCAGGGCAGCGGCTCCACCAGCAGGATATGGGAGTCGTATCCCGTCACCCTGACCCTGGTGCCTGCGAGGAGCGGCTGGTTGCAGCGCACCGTCCAGACGGTGTCGTCCAGGTGGACCCGGCTCATGCCCTGGCTGACGTCGTCCAGCAGGGTCAGCTCCCGCCCCAGATAGCTCTGCATCCGCTCGTTGATGGGGGCGGCGGCATCCTGCCCGGAGCGATCCCGGCGGTGCTGCCAGCGCCACCAGGCCCAGGTGGTGAGCAGGGACTGCACCGCAAACAGCAGCAGCTGCGCCTGCCAGCCAAAGGGCCAGACCAGCAGCAGGAGCCCCACCTCCAGGGCGGCGATGCCGGTCCAGAGCAGGAAGCCCACCGACCCCAGCACCTCGATGGCCAGCAGCACGAAGCCGAGCCCCAGCCAGTGCCAGTGGGTCAGCCCCTCGAACAGGGCTGTCATGACTTGCCGCCCTTGCCATCCTTGAACAGCTCGGCCATGCCGGCCACGGCACCGATCAGGCTGCCCGCCTCCAGGGGCATCATCACCACCTTGCTGTTGGGACCTTCCCCGATGCGGGCCAGGGCCTCGGTGTACTTCTGGGCCACGAAGTAGTTGATGGCCTGCAGATCCCCCTCCGCTATAGCTTTCGAGACCATATGGGTCGCCTTGGCTTCCGCCTCGGCGGCCCGCTCCCGCGCCTCGGCGGCGAGGAAGGCGGCCTGGCGCTCACCCTCGGCCTTGAGGATCTGGGACTGCTTCTCCCCCTCCGCTTTCAGGATCTTGGACTGGCGCACCCCTTCGGCTTCCAGCACCTCGGCCCGCTTCTGGCGCTCGGCCTTCATCTGGGCGTTCATGGCTTCCACCAGGGCCAGGGGAGGGCGCACGTCCTTGATCTCGATCCGCGTCACCTTGATGCCCCAGGGGGCGGTGGCGGCATCCATGGTGCGCAGCAGCTTCTCGTTGATGGTGTCGCGCTGGGAGAGCATCTCGTCCAGCTCCATGGCGCCCAGCACGGTCCGCATGTTGGTCATGGTGAGGTTGCGGATGGCGCTGGTGAGATCGTTGACCTCGTAGCCCGCCTTGCGGGCATCCACCACCTGCACGAAGCTGATGGCGTCTATGGTGACGTTGGCGTTGTCCCGGGAGATCACCTCCTGGGCCGGGATGTCCAGCACCTGCTCCATCATGATGATCTTGTGGCCGATGCGGTCGATGTAGGGGATCAGCAGGTTGAGGCCGGGGGAGAGGGTGCGGGTGTAGCGGCCGAAGCGCTCCACCGTCCAGTTGTAGCCCTGGGGCACTATCTTGATGCCGGCGCTCAGGGTGGCGAGCACCAGGAATATGAAGATCCCCAATACAATCAATGACTCATTCATTATTAAGCTCCTTATGAAACACTTTCACTAGCCTAGGGGCTGGTGCCATCCACCACAAGGGGATTCGCTTTCCTTTGCCGCGATGCGGTTTTACTAATTACCAAAACGCATTAAAGAGCATTTTTTATTATTTTGAGGGATAAGCGCTCCTGCCTATAGTCGCCCCAGATGTCGCGATGCCGAGGAGTGGGCCCTGATGGATTATTTACCTATGTTTGCCAGGTTGGAAGGCCGCCCGGTATTGCTGGTGGGCGGGGGCGAGGTCGCCCTGCGCAAGGCGCGCCTGCTGCTGGCGGCGGGGGCCCGGCTGACCCTGGTCTCTCCCGCCATTGACCCCGATTTCCATGAATTTGCCGGTCGCTTCACCCATCTGGCGACGTGCTTCGACCCGGCCCATCTGGCGGGCCAGATCCTGGTGGTGGCCGCCACCGACGATCTCGAGGTGAATGCCCTGGTCTACCAGAGCGCCACCGAGCGCGGCCTCTTCGTCAACCTGGTGGATGACCCCGAGCGCTCCAGCTTTATCTTCCCCTCCATCATCGATCGCAGCCCCATCGTGGTGGCCGTCTCCAGCGGCGGCAAGGCCCCCGTGCTGGTGCGCCTGCTGCGCGAGCGGCTCGAGAGCCTGCTGCCCCGCCATCTCGGCGGCCTGGCCGAGCTCTCCGGCCGGGTGCGCAGCCGGGCCAAGCGGGTGCTGGCCTCCCTCTCGGATCGCCGTCGCTTCTGGGAGCGGGCCTTTGCCTCCAACACCCTGGCGGGTCTGATTGAGAAAGCCGATTGGCAGGGGGCCGAGCAGTGGCTGAACGAGGGGCTCGACAAGGCCCAGACCGAGGTGGGGGAAGTGGTGCTGGTGGGGGCGGGCCCAGGCGATCCTGGCCTCCTGACCCTCAAGGCGCTGCAACAGATCCAGCAGGCCGAAGTGGTGCTCTATGACCAGCTGGTCTCACCCGAGATCCTGGACCTGGTGCGCCGCGACGCCACCCTGGTGTCGGTCGGCAAGAAGGCCGGCGCCCACAGCGTGCCGCAGGAGGAGACCAACCGCCTGCTGGTTACGTTCGCCAAGGCGGGCAACCGGGTGGTGCGGCTCAAGGGGGGGGATCCCTTCATGTTCGGCCGTGGCGGCGAGGAGCTGGAAGTACTGGCAGAGGAGGGCATCCCCTTCTCCGTGGTGCCCGGCATCACGGCGGCGGCCGGTGCCACCGCCTATGCGGGCATTCCGCTCACCCACCGCGACCACGCCCAGAGCGCCGTCTTCATCACGGGCCACTGCCAGAAGGAGGGCAAGGAGCCCGACTGGCAGCAACTCGCCGCCACCAACCAGACCCTGGTCATCTACATGGGGCTGATGCGCTCCGAGCATATCCAGCAACAGCTGGTGAGCCATGGCCGAAGTGCCGCCACTCCCATCGCCATCATAGAGCGGGGCACCACCGCCCGCCAGCGCGTGCTGACCGGCACCCTCGCTGACCTGGCCGAGCTGGCCGAGCAGGCGGTGAGCCCTTCCCTCATCGTCATCGGCGAGGTGGTGGCCCTGCGCAAGCGGCTCGCCTGGTTTGGCGAGGCGGCGCAAGGGCGGGAGGCCGACAGCGGCCACGAGCTCAAGCTGGTGAGCCTGGCCTGAGGGCCGGCACGACGTGAATCGATTTGACGGTGCGGCCCAGGCGGCACCGAACTGAACCAAGACCGCGCCCGAGCCGGCGCGATAGCAATGAACCGAGGACCCAGACATGGACCGTGAAAGACTGACACACCTGCAACAGCTGGAGGCCGAGAGCATCCACATCATCCGCGAGGTGGCCGCCGAATTTGAAAACCCGGTGATGATGTACTCCATCGGCAAGGACTCCTCCGTCATGCTGCACCTGGCCCGCAAAGCCTTCTATCCGGGCAAGATCCCCTTCCCCCTGCTGCACGTGGACACCAACTGGAAGTTCAAGGAGATGATCAAGTTCCGGGACGAGACCGCCAGGAAGTACGGACTGGATCTCATCGTCCACAAGAACCCGGACGGGCTCGCCATGAACATCAACCCCTTCGTGCACGGCAGCGGCAAGCACACCGACATCATGAAGACCGAGGGGCTCAAACAGGCGCTCAACAAGTACGGTTTCGACGCCGCCTTCGGTGGCGCGCGCCGCGACGAGGAGAAGTCCCGGGCCAAGGAGCGGGTCTACTCCTTCCGTGACAAGTCCCACCGCTGGGACCCGAAGAACCAGAGACCCGAGCTGTGGCGTGTCTACAACGGTCAGGTCAACAAGGGGGAGAGCATCCGGGTGTTCCCGCTCTCCAACTGGACCGAGCTCGACATCTGGCAATACATCTACCTCGAGAACATCGACATAGTGCCGCTCTATTTCGCGGCCATGCGCCCCGTGGTGGAGCGCGGCGGCATCAAGATCATGGTGGATGACGATCGCATGCCCATAGGTCCGGAGGACGAGGTGAAGCAGGAGCTGGTGCGCTTCCGTACTCTCGGCTGCTACCCGCTGACCGGCGCCATCGAATCCAACGCCACCACCCTGCCGGAGATCATCGAAGAGATGCTGATCACCACCTCCAGCGAGCGGCAGGGGCGGCTCATCGACCACGATCAGGCCGGCTCCATGGAGCAGAAGAAGCGTCAGGGATATTTCTAAGGAATCGCAACATGAACAACCACATTCAGACCGCCATCAGCGAACAGGGCATCGAAGCCTACCTGCACGCCCAGCAGCACAAGAGCCTGCTGCGCTTTCTCACCTGCGGCAGCGTGGACGACGGCAAGAGCACCCTCATCGGCCGCCTGCTGCACGACTCCCAGCAGATCTATGAAGATCAGCTCAAGGCGCTGGAGTCCGACAGCCAGAAGCTCGGCACCACGGGCGAGAAGCTGGATCTGGCGCTGCTGGTGGACGGCCTGCAGGCCGAGCGCGAGCAGGGCATCACCATAGACGTGGCCTACCGCTACTTCTCCACCGCCAAGCGCAAATTCATCATCTCGGATACGCCGGGCCACGAGCAGTACACCCGCAACATGGCCACCGGCGCCTCCACCTGCGATCTGGCCATCATATTGATCGACGCCCGCAAGGGCGTGCTGGATCAGACCCGTCGCCACAGCTTTATCGCCAGTTTGCTGGGGATAAAGCAGTTTGTGGTGGCGGTGAACAAGATGGATCTGGTGGAGTTCAGCCAGGAGGTGTTCGAGCGCATCAGTGCCGATTACCGCGAGTTCGCCAGGAAGCTCAGCGTCGACACCATCCATATCGTGCCGGTTTCGGCGCTGGACGGTGACAACGTGGTCAACCCAAGCGACAAGCTGGCCTGGTATCAGGGCGAAACCCTGCTTGCTCTGCTGGAATCCGCCGAGGTAGAGCGCGAGCTGGAGCGCCATCCGGTGCGCCTGCCGGTGCAGTATGTGAACCGCCCCAACCTCGATTTTCGCGGCTTCGCGGGGACGCTTGCCTCCGGCATCCTGCGGGTGGGCGACCGGCTTGCGGTGCTGCCGTCGGGCAAGGAGAGCACGGTGACCCGCATCGTCACCTTCGACGGGGATCTGGAGTACGCCCTGCCTGGTCAGGCCATCACGGTCACCTTCGCCGACGAGATCGATATCAGCCGGGGCGACCTGCTGGTGGATGCCGCCAAGCGGCCGCAAGTGACCCAGAATGTGCTGGCCCATATCGTCTGGATGGGGGAGGAGTCCCTGCAACCGGGCCGGGTCTACGACGTCAAGCTGGCCACCAAGAAGAGTCGCGGTCAGGTGGAGGCCATCCGCCACCGCATCGAGATCAACAAGCTGGACGAGTTGGACGCGAGCGAGCTCAAGCTCAACGAGATCGGCCTGTGCGAGCTGAGCCTCACCGACCCGGTGGCGTTCGACCCGTATCAGGAGATCCGCGACACCGGCAGCTTCATCCTCATCGACCGGCTGACCAACGTCACCGTCGGTGCCGGCATGATAGTGGAAGGGCTGGCGGCCAAGGCGGTAAAAGGGCACTACAGCGAGTTCGAAGTGGAGCTCAACGCCCTGGTGCGCAAGCACTTCCCCCACTGGCAGGCGCTGACCATCAGCAACGACGCCAGCAAGGAGTAAGCCCATGACCTGGCAACAATCCCTGGTGCTGGGTCTGCTGGCTGCTCTCGTGGCCCTGCTGATCCAGGGCAAACTCCGCCCGGCGCTGCTCTTCTCGGGCGCCGTGCTCATCACCTACCTGAGCGGGCTGGCGGATATCAACGCCGTGGTGGCGGGCTACACCAACAGTGCCCTGCTGACGCTGGTGCTGTTGCTGCTGGTGTCGCTGGCGGTGGAGAAGACCCGCATCATGAGCTGGTTCGCCAATCTGGTGGGCACGGGTTCATTCAACAAGGTGCTGGTGAAGGTGTGGTTCTCCACCGCCTTCCTGTCTGCCTTCGTCAACAACACCGCCGTGGTGGCCTCCATGCTGGGGGCGGTCAAGCGCAACCCCAACCATGCGCCGTCACGGCTGCTGCTGCCCATGTGCTTCGCGGCGACCTTTGGCGGCGTGCTGACCCTGATCGGCACCTCCACCAACCTCATCGTCAACAGCTTCCTCATCAAGATGGGGGCCGAGCCGCTCGGCATGTTCGACTTCTTCATGGTGGGGGCGGGGACCCTGCTGACCGGCCTCATCGCCGTGCTGCTGTTTGCCCGCCACCTGCCGGAGCAGGACACCGAGATGAGCCGGGAATCCGGCTACTTTCTCGAGGCCAAGGTGGGCCCCGGCTCCCCCATGGCCGGGCGCAGCGTCAAGGAGAACGGCCTGCGCAGCCTCAAAAGCCTCTATCTTGCCGAGATCATTCGCGGCAACCAGGTGATCTGCCCGGTGCAGCCGGAGCACGAGCTGCACGAGGGGGACATGCTGCTGTTTTGCGGCGATGTGGAGAGCGTCGGCGTGCTGCAGGAGCTCAAAGGGCTGGATCTCTACGGCCAGCACAGGCTCAACGGCCAGCATCTGGTGGAGGTGATCGTCAGCCACAGCTCGCGCTTGGTGGGGCAAACCATCAAGGATGCCGAATTCCGCACCCACTTCGATGCGGTGGTGCTGGCGGTGCGCCGGGGCGAGACCCAGCTCACCGGCGGCCTCGGCCAGATTGAGCTGCACGCGGGCGACACCTTGCTGCTGGCGCCGGGCCCCAAGTTTGCGGGCAACAAGTCCCTCTCCCGGGAGTTCGTGGTGGTGAGCGGGCTGGAGGCCTCCACCCGGCTCGATGGCAAGCGCAGCGCCGCCGTGGTGGCGGGCTTTCTCGGGGTGCTGACCCTGTCGGTGCTCGATCTGGTGCCGCTCTTCAAGGGGCTGCTGGTGATGCTGGTGGCGCTGCTGCTGACCCGCATCCTGACCCTGGACGAGATCCGTCGCCGCTTTCCCCTGGACATCTGGCTGGTGGTGGGCGGGGCGCTCGCCATCGCCGATCAGCTGGAGAAGAGCGGCCTGGCGCGCCTGATCGCCGACTGGCTGATGGGGGAGTTCAACGGTTCCAGCCCCATAGTGGCGTTTATCGGGCTCTATTTCTTCACCCTGATCCTGACCGAGCTGATGAGCAACAACGCCGCCGCGGCCCTGGCCTTCCCCATGGGTTACCAGCTGGCGCTCAGCATGGACGTTTCCACCATGCCGTTCATTCTGGCGGTGCTGTTCGGGGCGAGCTCCAGTTTCATCATGCCCTACGGCTACCAGACCAACCTCATGGTCTATGCCGCAGGCAACTACAAGATGCCGGACTACCTCAGGCTGGCCCTGCCGGTCTCCCTGGCCTACAGCCTGGGGGTGATCGTCATGGTGCCCCTGTTGTTTCCGTTTTAAGGCGCGAGCGCCAAGCAAGGAGTGTGAATGAGCAATATCGTGTGGCACGACCATGCCGTCGACAAGCGGAGCCGGGCCGAACTGAAAGGGCAAAAGCCCCTGGTGATCTGGTTCACCGGCCTCTCCGGGGCGGGCAAGTCCACCCTGGCGGGAGCCCTGGAGCAGGCGCTGGCCGCCTCGGGCAAGCACACCTACCTGCTGGATGGGGACAATGTGCGCCACGGCCTGTGTGGCGATCTCGGCTTCGATGACGCCGCCCGCCAGGAGAATATCCGCCGGGTCGGCGAGGTGGCAAAACTCATGGTGGATGCGGGCCTGATCGTGCTCACCGCCTTTATCTCACCGTTCCGTGCCGAGCGGGAACTGGTGCGCAACCTCGTGGGTGAAGGGGAGTTTGTCGAAGTGTTTGTCGATGCGCCGCTCGCCGTCTGTGAAGAGCGCGACCCCAAGGGGCTCTACAAGAAGGCGCGAGCCGGGGAGATCCGCAACTTTACCGGTATCGACTCCGCCTACGAGGCCCCCGAGCAGCCGGAAATCCACCTGCTGAACGCCGGCAAGCCGGTCGCTGCGCTGGTGGATGAGCTGCTGACTGCGCTAAGGCTGCGGGGGTTGATTGACTGAGGTTGATAGTCAGTACCGAATATTGATAAAAAAGGGGGCATCCCCCCTTTTTTATTTCTTGTCAGCTAATCTTCTTGTCCCTGTCGTACTTTGTTATGGACGTGTGCATAGATTCTCATAATTCATTAACTCTAAAGGATCTATTCTATCAAATTGCCATTTAGGAACGTATATAGAATCGTCTTTCATGCCTTCCACAAATGGCACTAGGTCTGTTTTCTTACTTATGCCTAAAACTGGAGCTAGGCGGCTAAAGTACTCAACAGATTCAGACCTAAGGAAAATTTCGAATGTTCCACCGTGAAATGATTTGAAAACAAGGGTTTCAGGCCACCAATCTTGCCTTCGGCCTTCCTTAACTCCTCGCAAGGCCTCTGCGAGATACAAAACAAAGTCTGCTTGCATTATTGTATTGAATGAAATGCCTGAATCTGTGCACCTCTCCTTGAGCATATCTGCGTGAACAGATAGTCGATTAAGTTGTAGTCGACTATTCCGATGGTTAAGAGATTCTAGATAGTTGCGAAATACTCCGAAGGATGCCATGGTGCTACGCCCATAACGAACATCATTTTGAATGTAAAATCTCTGATTTAATAAGTAAGAGGTTATATCAAATCTTTCATACTTCAAGAAAATGGAAATACATAGAATGAAAGATTCTTGAATAATGAATTTTAGATTGTCCCAGTCCCACTTATGATAGGAGGTGACTCCCTCTGGTCTATCGAGGTATGGTATGAGAGATTCGAAAAATTTATGTATAACCGGAGCTGAAGCTGTCATCTGTTCATATTGAGCAATAACACTAAAAATCTCTATTAATTCATTCCTAATAGGTATAGATTGCTCAATGCTATCTACTATTCTTTGATCAAAATCATTAATTCCATTACTTGGTTCTAGCCTAAAACGTGAAATGTTTTCTGAGAATAAGTTCAGATATTCAACTAATGCTCCGTGTGCATGTGAACGGTTGTTTTTTATGGCTTCAATTAATCTTCGATAAGAAACTGATGTCCCTAATGATATTTTTTTATCTTCATCTAAGAAAGCGGGCTTTTTACCAATGTCAGGCTTTACATTTAAAGGCTTGTTGTAAATCCATCTCAGAAGTTGTTCAAAGTTTTTTCCATAAAGTTCTTCGTCAGATAAATCAATGTATATTCTGGATTTGTAAAAAATAGGAAGCTTTGCTTTTCCATTCAAATCTCGACTCGCTATTACAGCAACAAATTTATTTTGATCGACGCTTTCATAAACTTCGGCAGAAATAATCTGGGTTTCTGTGCCAACACCTCCTTTTCTCGCGTTAGCTTTATCGCTATATTGCTCATCTATAACCAATATGACTTTCTTGATTTCTTCATCCGAAACCATTTTTTCCATAAATGCGTTTGCATCATTACCTTCTTTCAAATCCCATTTGTCTAATATTACATCCACTCCATTTTCTCGAAGCTCAGTACCAAGTCGTAAAACCCACTCTTCATGTTCGGGACTCGACCAACAATATGAAATAAATAATTTTGGTTCAGACATGTTTCGGATATTTCCTCATGCTATAGTTTATAGCGTTAAATGAAGTCGTGCATAACACTAATACCTTGATTAACCTATTTAAATATAATGACAAGGCTCAATCATGGAGTCGGGGTTAAAGTTGTGAAACACTCTTAAATTGTCATTTACACGCCCTTTTATACGCCTTTATGTCAGTGACCCAAGGGGAGGTTTTTATAGGGATGTTGTTCCCAATAAGCATTGAAATCTGGCGTATTTCATTCTCATGCCGAACATAAATTAATTCGATATCCTCCAGTGAGAAATCTAATTGATGACCACTTAAAACAATTTGATGCTTTACTTTGTTTTTCATGTATGTTGAGAGATTTTGAGACAGTTTCGCATCTTTCAATTCAGCAATTGTGGGGACGAACCTCCATTCATTTTCTTCATGGAATGGGAAGTTATGTATTTTAAAATAGCTGTTATATCCTCTAGTGTTCTTGGTGAAACACTTAAGTTGAATAATAGGAAGCCTTAGTTCGTCTGGTAATTTAAACTGCTCACGTCCTTGTCTTGCCTTTAGTAATTTACCCAATGACAATGCAACCTGCGATGATTCATCTACATAAAGAACAGGAGTCACTTTTTTACTCTGCACCCAGCTTTGTTTCATTTGGATGCCATAGCGTCCATATGTCACATTACGGTTTTGCAAGTCATTTTCAGAGTAGCCACTAAAGCAAACCATTGGATGAGCAGCACTAGAAATTCTTCTTCCATTAACATTAAATATTTCACCGCAGTATGCTAGTTTAAATCCTCCAGAGTTAAATATATCAATTAGATAATCTAGCTTGTTAGTGAAGTGAATAATATTCTTTTTCATGCATATTCTTCATATAAAAACCTGATTACCCATGACCCTCAGCCAGCTTCAAGAGCCGATATGGCATCGGAGGGCTTGCCACGACTGCATGCCCCAATTCAACCAACATGCTCTTGAGGTCAAAACGATGATTAAACCGGAAGCAGTATTCCGCAAGATGCCTTGGTAAATGCTTCGCTCCGAGCGTATGGCAACTGCCCCGCAGCGAGTTTTTCACATTTCCTATCATCGTGTTTACCCAGTTGAATGCCGGATGATCCAGCCAGTCCAGGTTGCCCCCGGTGACAACACCCAGGTGCTCACAATTGGCCTCCTTGACCGCTTTGAAACAGGCCAATCCATCGGATATCACCGCGCTACCACT
>NZ_JBFODA010000046.1:0-21333 GCF_040908055.1 Aeromonas sp. R7-4 | reverse complement strand
ATAGCGACCGCACTATCGATGCCAGCGTGACCAGCACCGACGCGGCGGGCAACAGTGCCACCGCGACCGACAGCGAAGGCTACGGGGTCGACACCACGGCGACCGGTGCGCCGACCGTGGTCATCGTGGACGATGCCAACAACGACCAGATGTTGACCAAGACCGAGATCGGCAGCGATCAGATCCAGGTGCAAGCTGGAGTCAATCACAGTGATCTGGTGGCGGGTGGCACGGTAACGTTGACCATCAACAATGGCGGTGTGAACAGCACGGTGCAGCTGACGCTGAAGGCTGATGGCTCCCTGCTGGCGAGCGATGGCAAGAGCTACGGCTATCAGAATGGCACCATCAGCTGGACCGAGACGACCCCGGCCAACGGCAAGGCGTTGACCGTGACCGCGACCCAGACCGACGCGGCGGGCAATGTCTCCCTGCCGGGCCGCGACACGGCGGAGATCCTGAACGAGGCCCCGGAGACGGCGAACAAGCAGGCAAGCGGTCAGGAAGATGCATCCAGCATCGCCATCCCGCCGCTTTCCGGCAGCGACATTGACGGCAGCGTGGTGAGTTTCACCATCAAGAGCCTGCCGGCCAACGGCACCCTCTATCTGAACGGGGTGGCCGTGACAGCGGATCAGAGCATTGCGGTGGCAGATGCCGGCAAGCTCACTTTCACTCCGAATGCCAACTGGAACGGCAACACCAGCTTCAACTATGCGGCGGTGGACAACGACGGCGCCCTGGATGCGAGCCCGGCGACCGTGACCATCAGGGTGGATGCGGTCAACGACCTGCCGACCCTGACCATCTCCAACGGGGCTGTCGTCTCGGAGGAGGGGCTTACGGGCGGTATTGCTGATACGGCGGGTAGCAGCGATACCACCAACAGCGTGGCTGCCAGTGGCAAGTTCTCGGTTGGCGATGTCGACAGCAACGACAACCTGATCATCAGCCTGAGTGGGCCGAGTGACCTCACCTCAGGCGGTGTGGCGGTGCAATGGAGCTGGAATGCCGCCACCAAGGTATTGACCGGTTATACCGGCACACCGGGTGGTGCCGACTACAAGGCGGTCATGGATGTGCAGCTGACGGCACCCAACACCAGTGGCAAGGGGGAGTGGAGCTACGACGTGACCCTCAAGGCCTCGATTGACCATCCGGTCAAGGGAAGCGAAGACGTACTGAACTTCCAGATCGGTGTGACGGTATCGGATGGCAAGACCACCGATACCAAGAGTCTGTCCATCTCGGTCGAGGACGACTCGCCGGTGGCAGGCGACATGGATGCCGTGGCCGTGACCAGAACGAATATCCCTGACACCCTGACTGGTCTGTTCGATCTGACCAAATACAGCGGCAATCAGGCCACCCTGAATGCAAACGGCTTCAGCATCGCGGCGATGGGCTTCACCTCGGCGACCGACTCGACGCTGACGGCGGCCAATGTCAACGGCTCCAGCGCCGGACTTGGTGTGTCCAGCGTCGGCTCACCGAACCACAACCTCGCCAACGAGATAGATTTCCGCCACTTCGCCAATGGTAAATCGGCGTCCGAGCAGCTGATCGTCAGACTGGACGCGGGCAAGGTGGCCTATGGCGCCAATATCAAGTTCAGCAAGATGTTTGGTGGCGAGCTGGAGAGCGGGGTCGTGGAGTTCTATCGTGGCGAGGTGCTGATCAATACCCTGGTATTCAACTCGACGGCGGCAGGTGGGGAGTTCAACCAGAACTTCCAGGTGCAGCAGGGCGGCTTCGATACCATGGTGATCAAGGCCACCAACAATGGTAACGGCCTCTACGGTGACAACAGCGACTTCACGGTGAAGAGCATCGAGTTCCTCGGTGCCGACACGGCGCAGGCAATCGCCTATGGTTCCGGCACCGTGACCCCGCAATGGGGGGCCGATGGCAAGGGACATATAGCGCTTTTGGGATCCAATGAAGTGGGTTTGATGACAGCTACTGGTAAAGAGATCTCAATTTCCAGCAAAGCAGGTCTACCTAATACCCTGTATGGCGAAGCCAGTGACGGCACTTTGGTGTTCAGGCTGGAGTTCACCCCGGCCACCGGCAAGTGGGAGTTCTTCCAGTATCAGAACATGTCCAAGCCCCAGGGAGATGGTGACATCGACTTCCAGATCCGGGTGACGGATTCGGACGGTGACTGGAGTTTTGGTTCGTTCGCGACCAAGCCGCTGTTTACCCCCACGGTGCAGTCCGTGACCGGCGGGAGCGTAGTTGAAGGTGGCATGTTGAGCAATAGCGTCGTCCTGTCTGATGCGACCCAGGAGGCGACGCAATATGACTTCGCCATCAGGAGCAGCGGCAGCAACCCCGCCTCCAACCAGGATTGGGGCAATGCCCAGTTCAGCAACGGCGTGACCTATAACAGCACCACCGGCAAGATCACGGTACCGGCCGGGGTATCCGGTTTCACCGTGACCATTCCGACGGTGAACGATCGTCTGGTCGAGGCAAACGAGACCCTGTCGCTGACCATAGGTGGCCAGAGCGGCACCGGCACCATCCTTGACAACGATCGGGCGCCGACGGCGGCCGGGGGTTACAGTGCCGGGCAGGAAGACAAGCCCCAGGTGCTGACCTGGGCCCAGTTTGGTGCCAGCGACGATCAGGCCGCGACCGATCTCGGGGTGCAGATCAACACCCTGCCGCTGAATGGCACCCTCGAATACCTCAATGCCGCGGGGCAATGGGTTGCCGTGTCGGCTGGCGCACTCATCTCCTATGCCGAGGTGAGTGCCGGCCATCTGCGCTTCGTGCCCGGGGTCAACGAGTCGAGCACCAGCGCCAGCAATGGCGGCGGTGCCACCGTCGGCAACATGAAGGGGGACTACGCCAGCTTCGACTACCAGATAAGCGACGGCGCCAACCTCAGCAACGGCGGCAAGCTGGTGATCGATGTGACGGCGGTGGCCGACAAGCCGACCGTCAACGTCACTCTGACGGGGAATGGCATTCCGTTGTACAGCCCGAGCTTCCCGAGCGCGGGCGTCACCACGGAGCAGTTCCAATCCGGCAACGTCAACAAGACGGCCCTTGGCATCACCAACTCGCTGACGGACAGCAGCAGTGGCCAGGAGCAGGTGCTTGGCGGCAGCGGCAACGACTATATCGTCAGCGTCCATGGTGGTGGCGAGCATTTCATCGGCGGCCTGGGCAATGATGTCCTGGTCGGTGGCGATGTTGCCACGGGCGATACACTCGATGGTGGCACGGGCGACGATGTGCTGGTGTCGGGTCTTGGCAGCGATGGCCTCTATGGCGGGACAGGCACGGATATCGCCGTGCTGACCGGCAACCGTGCCGATTACGCCATCACGAAGGGCAGCGGATACTCGGTCAATGATCGCTGGTTCGACTTCTCCGTCACGGAGAAGGGGGTAGGTATCACCAAGGCGCTGCACGACGTGGAGTATGTCCAGTTCGCCGACGGTGTCTACCAGATCAATCAGGATACGGGCGTGCTGACCCTGGTGCAGCCGGTGGTGGTCGACTACCCGCTGGAGGTGAGCGCCTCCCTGAGCGATCGGGATGGCAGCGAAGTGCTCGATAGCCTGGTATTGAGCGGCATGCCGAAGGGGGCCGAGCTCTATAACGGCAACCAGTTGCTGGGGACCGTCGGGGTTGATGGCAAGCTCACTCTCACCGCCAGCAGCGGCCTGTGGAGTGCGAGCGCGCTGGATGTGAAGCTGACCGGCCTGACGCTGCGAGTCCCCGGCAACAATGCCGGTCAGGTCGATCTCAAGGTGGACGCCGTCGCCAGGGAGGTGGGGACCGATCAGACCAGCTCTGCGTCCGACGACGACAGCATCCGCCTGAGCTACTTCAACGCCACCGAAGGGGAGCCGGGGGATCAGAGCCGGACCTATGGCAGCGAGCACAATATCGTGGTGGGGGATCTGGATGGCAGCGTGGTGCTGCCCGGCCAGAACTACAACATCGCCTTTATGGTCGACACATCGAGCAGTATTGGTGGCGATATGGCGACGATTAGAAATCAGCTGATCCAGGTGTTCAAAGATCTTCAGGCGAGTGCGGGCAAGGAGGCTGCGGGCAAGGTCAACGTCTTCCTGGTCGATTTTGATACCCAGGTCAATCGTTCCGTCAGCGTGGATCTGAAAGATCCCAATGCTTCAGGGTTGTTGGAGGATGTTATTAGCCAGATGAATGGCTATGAGGGATATACCAACTACGAGGACCCGCTCAAGGCAACCTCCAACTGGTTCAACAGTGGCATGGCCAAGAACAACACCAATGCGAAGAATCTGGCCTATTTCATTACCGATGGAGAACCCAACTCCTTCTTCTACAACGAAAATACTAATCCGGTTGTGAACACCAAGACTTGGGAAGGACTGGATACCTTTGTCAACGTCAACAATTACGTACCGGGCAAGGCCTTCTACGCCAACATCGGTGGCACCCAGAGGGTGATTGTCGATGCTAACGGCGATGTCAGACAGTGGTCACAGAATGGAAAGAAATGGGAATATAGCGTCATTGGAACCCTTAAACCCCAGGGTGACGGGACCTTCGAAATCTCAGATGCTTACATTTATCGGTATACCAATGACACAGCCAGAAACAACGCATTGAGCGTGCTACCGCTGCTGGAGGCGAACAATGTGGTGCTGGCAGCCATCGGGATCGGTAGCGGGGTATCGAGCGATATTCTCAAGCTATTTGATAGCGACAAAGTAGTGCAGTCCAACGTATCGGCCTCCGATCTGGCAAATGCCATCTTGGGGACGCCGGTCAGCAACCTGCCGGGGGCCGACCGCTTCGATGGCGGAGCGGGCGACGACATCCTGTTCGGCGATGCGGTGCGCTTCACCGACATCAGCGGGGAAGGATATGCGGCCATCAAGCAGTATGTGGCCGGCAAGCTGGGGGCCGGGTCGGTGACCGATGCCCAGGTGCATTCCTACATCACGGGGCATGTCAGCGAATTCGACCAGTCGTCGGCCAATGACAAGGGGGACACCCTCTATGGCGGGGATGGCAACGACATCCTGTTCGGCCAGGGCGGGGATGATTTCCTCTATGGCGGGGCTGGCAACGACATCCTGTTCGGTGGCAGTGGCAACGACACCCTCTATGGCGAGAGTGGCAGCGACGTGCTGAGTGGCGGCAGCGGCAACGACACCCTGTACGGCGGGACTGGCAACGACGTGCTGAGCGGGGGCCTTGGCAACGACATCCTGGTTGGCGGGCTTGGCGACGACATCCTCAAGGGGGATGCCGGAGCCGATGCCTTCACCTGGCTGAAGGGGGATACCGAGGCTGGCAAGGTCGCCAAGGACTACATCGTCGATTTCAGCAAGTCGGAAGGGGACAAGCTGGATCTCAGCGACCTGCTCGACAGCGATGGCAGCAAGAACGAGAGCTCCCTGAAGAGCCTGCTCTCGGTGTTCCAGGACAGCGAAGGGGTGCACTTGCAGGTCAAGGAGAGCAGCGCGGCGCCGGTGACCCAGGAAATCGTGCTGGTAAACCACACCTTCGATACCCTGACGGGCGGTTCGGGCACCACGGCCAATCAGGTCATCGATTTCATGTTGCAAAACAACATGCTGGATATCGACAAGTAATCCGGTCAGATGGTCAAAAAGCGGCGGAGCAATCTGCCGCTTTTTTTATGGGCGCTTTTCGGGTGGGGCGACGGGTCAGCGGGGGAGGGCAACTCAAGGGGAGGATAAAAAGAGGGCGCCCCTCAAGAGAAGGGCGCCCGGGTTGGATGGCGTGATTGCCAGGGGATCAGGCATTGACCCCGGCCAGGCGGGAGCCTCGCTGGAAGCAGTTCGCCAGCAGCAGCAGGGTGGTGACGCCGACGGTGCCGAGCACCAGCCAGGGCAGCCAGGGTTGCCCCTGGGCCATGGCGTAGTCGTGCAGGGCGCCGCCCCCCACGTAACCCGTCATGCCGCCGAGCGCCAGCCCCAGCCGGCTGAAGCCCATGTAGCTGCCGCGCGCCCCGGGTTGGGCCAGCTTGGTCATCAGCGTCTCTCGCGCCGGCTCGGCGATGACGATGCCGAGGTAGAAGCAGGCGAGCAGCAGGAAGACGGCGGGCAGGGTGGTGGCGAAGGCGACCAGGCCTATCCCCGCCGTCATCAGCAAGACCCCGGCCATCAGGCGGTTCTCCAGCTTGAAGTGGCGCTCGCCGTAACGGGCCAGGGGGTAGAGCAGGGCCAGGGAGATGGCGGTCTCCAGGGTATACATCCAGCCCACTGCCGTGGTGCTGCCCGCCATCTGCTTGACCAGGATGGGGAAAATGAGCATGACCTGCACCCAGAGCGCGTAGTAGCCGCTCAGGATCAGCACCAGCCGGCAGAAGGCCTTGTCCGCCAGCACCTGGCCGAGGCCGTCGCGGATCGGTGTCGGTCGCACCGAGAGCTTGTAGGGGGGCAGGATCAGCAGGTTGCACAGGGCGGCGCAGACGAACAGGCCGGCTCCCAGCAGGCAGACATACTCGAAGTCGAAGTTCAGCAGCCAGCTGCCGAGCAGGGCGCCCACCACGGCGCCGGCGCTCTCCAGCATCATCAGCAGGGAGATGTAGCGACCCCGCTCCCGTGGCCGGGTGAACTTGATCACCAGGGCGGCGCGGGGGGGATCGAACAGGCAGCCGCCGAGGCCCGAGATGACGCAGGAGAGGATGAGTTCCAGCCCGCTCTGGGCATAAGCCAGGCTGGCAAATCCCAGCGCCCGCAGCAGCATGCCGCAGACGATGAGCGGGCGGGCTCCGAACTTGTCGGCGAGGGAGCCGCCAAAGACCCCCAGCCCCTGCTGGGTCAGCTGGCGCAGGCCCAGCGCCAGCCCGACCACTCCGGCGGCCCAGCCGAGCTGATCCACGAAGCGCAGGCTGATCATGGGCATGACCACGAAGAAGCCGAGGATCACCAGGAGGGAATCCAATGCCAAGAACCACCGCCCCAACCGCCTCGCCCGCTCCACCATGATCCTGTTACCTCTGTTCGCTTCGTTGATATTGTCGTTTTGTCTTTTTGCCCGAATGGCGCCGTCACCAAACAGAGCCAAGGGCGATGACAAGTCCCTGACTCGGTGGCGTTTTGCCATTTCATGACGATTGATGCTGCTATTCTGGTGGGGCGCCAGATATAGTGGTAGCCGACAACTGGCTATATTTCATATTGGATTTGGTTATGGCTGTGACACTCGACGATTTGCAATTGCTGCTGGATGTGGCCAACCGTGGCAGCTTCAGCAAGGTGGCGGCCATTCGCGGCTGGTCACAACCCATGGTCAGCCAGCGGATCGCCGTGCTGGAACAGGAGCTGGGCCAGTCCTTGTTCCGTCGCCACCGCCGTGGCGCCACCCCGACTCCGGCCTGCGAGCAGTTTCTGCCGGCGGCGACCGCGGCCCTGACGGCGCTGGAAGGGGGGCGGCTCGCGATGCAGGGGGCGCCGGCCCTGCCGCGGATCCGGCTCTCCTGCCTGCCCTCTCTGACCACGGCGGTGTTCGGTCCCCTGCTGCTGGCCCTGGTGGACGAGTCCTTCGAGATCCGCTGCAACACGGATCACTCCGGCATCATCATGCAGGAGCTGCTGACCGGTGAGACCGACGTCGGCTTCATTCTCAAGTGTCCCGCCATCGCCGGCATCCAGCTCGAGCTGCTCTACCGTTCCCCCATCATCGCCGTGGCCTGCGCCACCCACCCCCTGGCCGGGCGGCAGGGGCTGACCCTGCAGGACATCGCCAACGAGCGGCTGGCGCCCCAGCAGTGGGGCACGGGCTGCGACGAGCTGATCCTGCAGCTGCGGCTGCTGCGCCAGGTGGCGAGCCCGCTGCACGCCATCCAGCCCGCCAGCGCGGCGCGGGAGCTGGCGCTGGAGCACGGCTTCATCACCCTGATGCCGGCGCTCGCCATCACCCGGGATCTGGAGTTCGGTCGCCTGGTGAAGCTGGACGTGGTGGATCTGCCGCCGGATCACTGGGACGTCATGATGGCCTGGCGCAGCGGAAAACGGCCCAATCCTGCCAAGGAGCGGGTGCTGGAGGCGGCCCGCACCCTGGCCCGGCGCTGGGCGGGCAAGCGGGAATGAAAAAGCGCCGGACCAGGCCGGCGCTCTTCTCTTATTCCCGTTTATGCCTGTTCAGGCTCAGTAGCTGGCCTTGAGGGTCACGCCGGAGAAGGCGCTGAACCCGCTCAGCTGCACATGCCAGGTGCCCGCCTTAGGCGCATTCAGGGTACAGGTCTCGGTGTTGCCGCTCTTGTAGGGGCGGCAGTCATAGCTGGTGCTGGTCGGGGCCGAGCCGAACTTCACATAGAGATCCGCATCCCCGGTGCCGCCGCTGCTGGCGACCACCAGCTGGCTCTTGCCGGCGGGCACCTCTATGGTGTAGCTCAGCTTGCCCCCCTTGGCGGCGGCGAGGCCGGTCACCGGCACGCCGTTCTGCAGCACGCTGCCCGGTTGCGGCGTGGTGCCACAGCTGGCATTGACGCCGACCGCGGTGAAGGCTGCCGCCACATCGGTCAGGCTGTAGCCGAGATCCGTGGCCGCCTTGGTCACGCCGCAGGCGCCCTGATCGAAGGTGGTGTTGGCGCCCCAATAGAGGCGGTTGGCCAGCACGAACACCTCGAACGCCTTGCGGGTATTCCAGCCGCCGGTGTTGGCCAGCAGGTAGAAGGCGCGGTTGTAGACCCCTGAGCTGTGGTGCACGTCGATGCCGTCATAGTAATCGCTGGCGTGGCCGATGGAGCTGCCGTCCCGGGTCGGGTCCTCGAAGTAGCGCAGTGAGCCGTTGCCCTTGAAGATCTGGGCCCCCACCAGCCAGTCGTTGCTGCCCTTCATGTAGTACTCGGCCGCTTCCCCCGCCATGTCGGAGAAGGCCTCGTTGATGCCGCCCGACTGGCCTGAGTAGACCAGGCCCGAGTTCTGCTCGGTGAAGCCGTGGCTCACCTCGTGGGCCGCCACATCCAGACTCACCAGCGGGTAGAAGGTGGTGGCGCCGTCACCGAAGGTCATCTGGCTGCCGTCCCAGAAGGCGTTCTCGTAGTTGCGGCTGTAGTGCACCCGCATCTTGAGCTTGAAGCTCAGCGGCGCCGTGTTGTACCAGTTGCGGTACATGTCGAACACCACGTTGCCGAAGTAGTGGGCGTCGTTGAGCGGCGAGTAGGCCCCGTTGATCTCCTTGACCGTGTTCTCCGGGCAGGTGAACTGGTGCACGGCGCCGCCACTGGTGGCGTGGTTGAGGTTGACGGTGTCCACGTTGGCGCTGCTCATGCGGCAGCTGTCGTCCACCTGGAGGGGACCGAAGTCGGCGCCGTAGAAGTACTTGCCGGTCTTGATGTTGCCGCCCGGGCCTGTGGCGTCCTTGTGGTTGATCCCCTCCCAGCGCTTGAGCTCGCTGCCGGTCTGTGCGTCGATCATCACGAAGGGACGGCTCGGCTGCTCGCTCGCCGCCAGCCAGGAGACCAGGTAGACCAGCCGGGCCTGGCCGGCATCATCCTGGACCACGAACAGCTTGACTCGCTCGTTGCTGCCCTTGGCGCCGGCACGCGCCTTGCTGGCGGCCTCGCTGGGGGAGAGGGCGGCGGTCGGGCTCGCCAGATCGGCCTCGATCTGGCGCAGCATGGTGCCGGAAACCTGGCTTATCTGGCCACCGAGGGAGTGCTCGGCCACCAGCACCTGGCCCCAGACCGGGATGCCGTGCCAGGTCTGCTCATAGCGCACCCGCTGCTGGCCATTGGGCAGCTTGACCGCCCGCACCTGGCGAAACTCGCCATCCCCGGCCAGGGCGCTGACCCCGGCGGCGCCGCTCGGTGCCCCCTGCAGGCCTGCGACCCGATTCACTTCCACCTGTTCTGCCGCCACGGCGGCGCTTCCCCAGCAGGCCAGTACCACGGCCAAATAGACTTTGTTCATCTCGTCTTTCCTTAGTCGATGAAGATTGCACGCCGGGTCCGTTGCCCGGCGCTCTTACACTAGTGGGAAGGGGGGAAATAACGGCCTGTCATTTGTCACAGGGCAGAGAAAGTGGGTAGCACAATTCACTTTTGTGGCACTTATCATCCAAAAAAACGGGCGTTTTTAGTGTGTTAATCCAATGGACGACGAGATTGATGACATGCTCGATAACGCACCCGGATGGGCATCGCCATATGGGGGTTGCCAGCGGGGGAGGCGCGCCGAAAGTCCTTGGCAAACAAGGGATTGATTGACTACATTGGCTCCCATGACGGCGCATGCCGGGTCAAAACAGGGGGGGGGGGCGATGTTCTCATGGCAACTGGATGACGAGCTGGCGCTCCTGTTCCTGCAACCCGACATGGCCAGCGAGCTGTTTCGCCTCTGCCAGCGCAACCGCGATTACCTCTCCCAGTGGCTGCCCTGGGTACCCCATATCCAGCAACCCTCGGACAGCGCCACCTTCATCCGCCATGCCATCGAGAAATTTGCCCGAGGCGAGGGGCTGACCACAGCCATCGAGTATCAGGGAGAGGTGGTCGGCGTCATCGGCTACAACCGGATCGATCATGAGCTGGCCAAGGTCTGCATCGGTTACTGGCTGGCGGAGCGCTGGCAGGGGCACGGCATCATCACCCGGGCCTGCCAGGC
Source organism: Aeromonas sp. R7-4 (assembly GCF_040908055.1). Classification (NCBI taxonomy): domain Bacteria; kingdom Pseudomonadati; phylum Pseudomonadota; class Gammaproteobacteria; order Aeromonadales; family Aeromonadaceae; genus Aeromonas; species Aeromonas sp. R7-4. The sequence continues at coordinate 10,741 of NZ_JBFODA010000046.1, read as the reverse complement.
CCTGATCCATCATGCCTTCGAGGAGATGGGGATGGAGAAGGTGGAGATCAGCGCCGCCCTGGAGAACGAGGCGAGCCGGGCGGTGTGCGAGCGGCTCGGCATGGTGCAGGAGGGGGTGACCCGGCGGGCGGAGCGGCTGGCGGACAGGGTGGTGGACCATGTCAACTACGGCCTGCTGCGGGACGAATGGCTCAGGCAGAGGGAGCACTGATGGCCCTCCTGTCCGCCTCCCACTTCCGGGGGGAAAGATGACGACGCTGCCCCATCTCGTCACGGCCCGTACCCGGATGACCGTTCTGCCCCCGGAGCGGGCCGGTCTGATGCTGGATTTCTACCTGCGCAACCGCGCCCACCTCGCCCCCTGGGAGCCCAGGCGGGACGAGAGCTTCTATACCCTGGCCCACTGGCAGGCGCGCCTGCGCGATGGTTACGGCCAGTTCTTCGACGGCAGCGCCGTGCAACTGGTGGCGCTCGATCCCCAGGGGGAGCGGGTGCTGGCTACCTGCAACTTCACCCAGATCATGATGGGCATGTTCAAGGCGTGCCACCTGGGCTATGCCATCGACCAGGCGCACGAGGGGCAGGGGGTGATGCGGGAGGTGGTGAGCGCCGGCATCGACTACCTGTTCAATGAGTTCGGCCTGCACCGCATCATGGCGAGCTACATGCCCGCCAACCTGCGCAGTGGCGCCCTGCTCACGCGGCTCGGTTTCGAGCGGGAAGGCTATGCCCGGGACTACCTGATGATCAACGGCCGCTGGGAGGATCATGTCCTCACCGCGCGGATCAATCCCGCCGTCTAACCGGCACCAGCCCGCATTCCCTCGGCACGGCTCACGATGGCGCCCGGTCCACAGAGGGCTTTTTCACGGCAAGATCGCACTATCTGTATGCGTCTCATACCCCTGACCACAAAAGCGTGTAAAATTGCGCCCTGAATTTTCCCGGCCGGCAGACGCTGGCCGCGACTCCATACTTGCAAGGCAGACATTGTGACAGAAGTAGACAGATTCGCGGACATTCGCCCCTATCGCGATGAAGAAGTGCCGGCTGCCATCGAGCGGCTGATCCAGGATGACGAGTTTATCGGCGCCATCGCCAAATACCGTTTCGGTTCCCTGATGAGCTGGCTGGGCTGGGCCATCCGCCCGCTGATCCGCCAGTTCCTGCGCCACAAGTGGGCCAAGGTCAGCACGGTTCACCAGGTGCAGATGGGGGTGACCCGCTACATGACCCGGATGATCGCCACCTCCACCCAGGGGGTGAGCTTCTCCGGCCTGGAGCATCTGAAGAAGGAGCAGGGTTACCTGTTCGTCTCCAACCACAGGGACATCGCCATGGATCCGGCGTTCGTCAACTGGGGGCTGCATACCCACGGCTTCGATACCGTGCGCATCGCCATCGGTGACAACCTGCTGCGCAAACCCTGCGCCACCGAGCTGATGAAGCTCAACAAGAGCTTCATCGTCAAGCGCTCCGCCAAGGGGCCGCGGGAGATGATGAAGGCCCTCGGCGAGCTGTCGGCCTACATAGGCCAGTCGGTACACGAAGGCCACTCCATCTGGATCGCCCAGAAGGAGGGGCGCGCCAAGGACGGGGATGACAAGACGGATCCGGCCATCCTCAAGATGTTCTACGTGGACGGCAAGAAGCAGAAGATCGAGTTCGTCGACTACATGCGCAGCCTCAACATAGTGCCTGTCAGCATCAGCTACGAGCTGGATCCCACCGACAAGGCCAAGGCGCGCGAGCTCTACGAGAAATCGGTCAACGGCAGCTACGAGAAGGGCGAGTTCGAGGACATTGAGAGCATAGTCGCCGGCATCGTCGGCCAGAAGGGGCGGGTACACGTCTCCTTCGGCGCCCCCATCACCGAGGGGTTCAGCGATCCGGACGAGCTGGCCGCCCTGATCGACAAGGCCATCTGGAGCAGCTATCGCCTCTTCCCCGGCAACTATCTGGCGGCGGATGTGCCCGGCAAGGCCAGCACCATAGAGCAGACCGCCTTCCTGACCCGCCAGTCGGAGGTGCCACAAGAGCACAAGGCCATCTGGCGCGCCATGTACGCCAAACCGGTGGAAAACGCCGGCAAGGTTTGAATGGCACCGGTTATCACCAGGTGATGCGAAAAAAACGGGAGCAGATGCTCCCGTTTTTGCGTCTGGTCAAAGTCAGGGGAGATTGGGTAGTGAATAATATTGTTTCAACTGGTACGATCATCGGGTGAACGAGCGACTATCTCTTGGCAAGGTGCGGGCGGCTGTGCAACAGTGAGCCGGCGCCCTCGTCGCGAGAGACGCAGTTCAAGCCTGCACGGATAGCAGGTGACACCACGAAAAGGACCTTTGCGGGTCCTTTTTCGTTGATGAAGAAAGATGGACCACGGATACACCTAAGGATGCGAGCCCCATGATCACCGGCAGTCTGAATACCCTGCAACGCACCCCCTTGCCCGCCCCGCTGGACCGCATCATGGTCGAGGTGGTGCAGGGCGTCGAGCGCTGGCTGAACGCCCCCCTCGGCAAACAGGAGATAGACGGTCTCAGGCTGTTCTGCCTGGTGAGCGAGGATCTGACCGAGCCGGTGGCGGATCGCCGCGGCGAGTTTCATCAGCAGTACCTGGACATCCAGCTGCTGCTGCGCGGCGAGGAGTGGATCGGCGTCGGTCCCCATGTTTATGCGGGGGAGGGCGCCGATCATCCTTACCCCGATCTCTGGTTCGTCGACGACGAACAGACCAGTTATCTGGCGTTGCAGCCCGGCGACTTTGCCATCTTCTGGCCGGGAGAACTGCATCGCCCCCTCTGCACCCCCCACTCGCCGGCTCAGGTGAAGAAGCTGGTGGTCAAGGTGCACCGGGATCTGCTGGCCGGGCTCTGATCGCCCGTACCGGCCGCCTGCGGAGCGCACTGCGTAGACCGAATCGATGATTCTATGAGTGCGCCAGATTATGGGTCGGCGCCAGAGAGTTTGAAAGGATAAGCGCGCCAGACTATGGGTCGGCGCCAGACAGTTTGAAAGGATAAGCGCGCCAGGCCCAGAGTTGGCGGTTGGCGCCAGAGAGATTGAAAAATTGGGCGCACTGTCCTGCGACCATAAGCCCCCGGCAGGGGAATCCCATCCATCGCTGGATGACACGACACTGTCGGCATAAAGCCGAAGCACAGGAAGATGTAGAACATGAGCAAGTTGGTATTGATCCTTAACTGCGGTAGCTCTTCCCTGAAATTTGCCGTAATGGACGCTGAAACGGGCGAGGACATGCTGTCCGGCCTGGCCGAATGCTTCAATCTGGATGACGCACGTATCAAATGGAAACTCCACGGGGTCAAGGGCGACGCCATGCTGGGCGCCGGTGCTGCGCACCAGGAAGCCCTCGACCACATCGTGGGCCACATCCTGCCCCAGGATCCCGCCCTGGCCGATCAGCTGGTCGCCATCGGCCATCGCATCGTGCACGGCGGTGAGCAGTTCTCCCGCTCCGTACGCATCGATGAGGGCGTGATTGCCGGCATCGAGGCCGCCATTCCGTTCGCCCCCCTGCACAACCCGGCGCACCTCATCGGCATCCGTGCCGCCCTCAAGGTGTTCCCGGCCCTGGCCGACAAGAACGTGGCCGTGTTCGACACCGCCTTCCACCAGACCCTGCCAGAGGAGGCCTACCTCTACGCGCTGCCCTACAAGCTCTATCGCGAGAACGGCATCCGTCGTTACGGCGCCCACGGCACCTCCCACCGCTTCATCGCCGAAGAGACCGCCAAGGCGCTGGGCAAACCGCTCGAAGAGCTCAACATCATCAACTGCCACCTGGGCAACGGTGCCTCCGTCTGCGCCATCAAGAACGGCGAGTCCGTCGACACCTCCATGGGGCTGACCCCGCTGGAAGGGCTGGCGATGGGCACCCGCTCCGGTGACATCGACCCTGCCATCGTCTTCTTCATGCACGACAACCTGGGTTACAGCGTGGACAAGATCAACCAGGTGCTGACCCGCGAATCCGGCCTGTTGGGCATGACCGAGGAGAGCAGCGACTGCCGTTACGTCACCACCAACTACGCTATCGATGCCGGTGCCAAGCGGGCGCTGGATGTCTTCACCTACCGGGTGGCCAAGTATGTGGGGGCCTATGCCGCCGCCATGGACGGTCGCCTGGACGCCCTGGTGTTCACCGGCGGCATCGGCGAGAACGCCGCCATGGTGCGCGAGATGGTGCTGGCCCGACTGGCCCTGCTCGGCTTCAAGATCGACAAGGAGGCCAACAACGCAGCCGTGCTGGGCGGTGAAGGCCCCATCACCGTCGAAGGCAGCCGTCTGGCACTGGTGATGCCCACCAACGAAGAGCTGGTGATCGCCCGTGATGCCCTGAGCCTGGTCGGCTAAGGCACCCTCTGGTGATGACAACGCCCGGCTCCTGCCGGGCGTTGTCGTTTCGGCAATAGTGATCGGCCTGTCATTTGACATGGGGGACCAGATGCGTACCCTGACCGCTGTGTGATATTGCGGAGGTAACGATGAAAGAGATGTTTTTCAACTGGTTGTCAGGCCTGGGGGTCGATGTGACCCCCATGATGGCCCTGGTGATCGCCCTGGGGTTCATCGTGCTGACCGCCATGGTGCTGCACCTGGTGCTGCACCGCATCCTGCTGGTGCGCCTGGTGGGGCTGCTTGGCAAGACCAAGCAGATGTGGCTGCCGCCCCAGTTGCAGCAACGCCTCTTCTACCGGCTCGCCTTCGTGTTCCAGGGCGCCGTGCTGCTCGGTCAGGCGGAGATCTGGCTGCCCAAAGCGTCCGAGAGCCTGGCGCTTATCGAGTTGCTGGCCCAGCTCTGGATCCTGCTGTTCCTGCTGCTGGCCCTGTTCGCCCTGCTCGACTGCCTGCTCTCCCTGAGCCGTCATACCCGGCTTGGGCGGGATCTGCCCCTGCGCGGCATCTTCCAGGGGGTGAAACTGGTGGCCAGCATCCTGGTGGGCATCCTGATGATCGCCCTGCTGCTCGGCAAGTCGCCCCTCTTCCTGTTCAGCGGCCTGGGGGCCATGACCGCGGTCCTGATGCTGGTGTTCAAGGACCCCATCCTCGGCCTGGTGGCGGGTATCCAGCTCTCCGCCAACCGCATGCTGAGCGTCGGTGACTGGTTGCAGATGGACAAGTACGGGGCGGACGGCGAGGTGACCGACATCGGCCTCACCACGGTCAAGGTGTCGAACTGGGACAAGACCATCACCACCATCCCTACCTATGCCCTCATCTCCGACTCCTTCAAGAACTGGCAGGGGATGACCGAATCCGGCGGGCGCCGCATCAAGCGCAGCGTCAACATTGACATGACCAGCGTGCGCTTCCTCACCTCGCAGGAGCAGTTGCAGCTCAAGCAGGCCAGGTTGCTGGCACCCTACCTCAGCCGCAAGGAGCAGGAGCTCAGCAGCTACAACCAGCAGCTCAGCGATGCCATCAGCTGCCCCATCAATGGTCGCCACCTCACCAACCTCGGCACCCTGCGCGCCTATCTGGACGCCTACCTGCGGGCTCATGCGGGCATTCGCAAGGACATGACCCTGATGGTGCGCCAGTTGGCACCGACCACGGACGGCCTGCCGCTGGAGATCTACTGCTTCACGGCGACCACCGCCTGGGCTGAGTATGAAGGGATACAGGCTGATATTTTCGACCACATTTTTGCGATAATTGAGCAATTCCATCTGCGTTTGCATCAGTCGCCAACCGGTTATGACATGCACAGTTGGAAAAACGGCTGATCCCGCTTATGACAAGGTGCCGCGGCGCGGCGCGGCACCGTATTTAATCACCGACCCGTCAGCACGTGGCGGTTGAAATTTGCATGGCAGAGGAGAAAAATGGCGGCCTTCTCTTCGCCCCGGGCGCGCCCGTCGCCTCCGCGCTGGCCAGAGTGCTGAACCACCCCCTTTATCACAGGAAAGTTATGAAGCTCCTCCACAACACGGCGGCCGCACTGTGCTGCTCCCTGATCCTGGCCGCCATGCCCGCCCTCGCCATCGAATATGCCCTGCCCGCAGCCAACAGCCGCCTGGTGGGGGAGAACCTGGACTACGTGGTGTCCCCGGAAGAGGCGGGCCAACCCCTGGAAGCGGCAGCGGCCAGATTCCAGCTCGGCTTGACCAACATGCTGGAAGCCAACCCCAAGGCAGACCCCCTGCTGCTGCAGGCGGGCGAGAAGCTGGTCGTGCCCCATCAGCTGATCCTGCCGGATGCCCCCCGTGAAGGCATCGTGCTGAACGTCGCCGAGATGCGCCTCTACTACTACCCCAAAGGCAAGAAGGTGGTGGAAGTGCTGCCGATTGGCATCGGCCAGCTCGGCACCGACACCCCGGAAGACTGGGTGACCAGCGTGCAGCGCAAGAAGGCGGGCCCGACCTGGACCCCGACCGCGAAGATGCACGCCGAGTACGCCGCCCGTGGCGAGACCCTGCCTGCGGTTTGGCCGGCCGGTCCGGACAACCCCATGGGGCTGTTCGCGCTCTACATCGGCAAGATGTACGCCATCCACGGCACCAACGCCCAGTTCGGCATCGGCCTGCGGGTGAGCCACGGCTGCGTGCGTCTGCGCAACGACGACATCGAGTACCTGTTCAAGCAGGTCCCGGTCGGTACCCGCGTCCAGTTCGTGAACCAGCCCATCAAGGCCTCTGTCGAGCCGGATGGCCGCCGCTACCTGGAAGTGCACCAGCCCCTCTCCCGCAACCAGGAGGAGTTCAACTCCAGCCTGCCGGCCCCGCTGCCCATGTCCACCGCCGTGACCCGCTTCATCGCCCACGCGGACAGCGACTCCCAGCTGGTCAAGCAGGCCCTGGAGCAGCGCAGCGGCATGCCCATCGCCATCAACCGCTGATCCCGCCCGTCGGTATTCCGAGCCCCGGCCACTGTCGGGGCTTTTTTATGGCGCGGGGAGGGGATCATCAGGGTAAACCCTTGGCAGGTCGGGATAAAATCCGGCCTTATTGCAATTGAGTGGTTGCTTGGTTAGGTGTTAAACGTTTTCCATGTGTTTTTTATTTGTTAAAAGTGGTTGTGGTCCGGCGATCTGCTGATTACTCTAGGCCGGTTTTTTTAAGGAAGAGTCCGTCGCAAGAACGGGCACAGACGCCACATAACGGAGTTTTGAATGACAGCTAGCACCCCCATGCTCATCACCTTTCTGGTGTACATCCTCGGGATGGTGTTGATCGGCTTCATCGCCTATCGCGCCACCCGTAACTTTGACGACTACATTCTCGGCGGCCGCCGCATGGGGAGCTGGGTGACCGCCCTCTCCGCCGGTGCCTCCGACATGAGTGGCTGGCTCCTGATGGGCCTGCCTGGCGCCGTCTTCATCGGCGGCATCTCCGAGAGCTGGATCGCCATCGGCCTCATCATAGGTGCCTACTTCAACTGGCGCTGGGTTGCCGGCCGGCTGCGGGTCCACACCGAGAAGAACCGCAACGCCCTGACCCTGCCGGACTACTTCACCTACCGCTTCGAGGACAAGAGCCGGGTGCTGCGCATCCTCTCCGCCCTGGTGATCCTGCTGTTCTTCACCATCTATTGCGCCTCCGGCGTGGTGGCCGGCGCCCGCCTGTTCGAGAGCACCTTCGGCATGAGCTATGACACCGCCCTCTGGGTCGGTGCCGCGGCCACCATCACCTACACCTTCTTCGGCGGCTTCCTCGCGGTGAGCTGGACCGACACGGTGCAGGCGACCCTGATGATCTTCGCCCTGATCCTGACCCCGGTGTTCGTCATCATCGCGGTGGGCGGCATCGACACCGCCATGGTGGAGGTGGCCGCCAAGAGCGCCAGCAACCTCGACATGTTCCGGAACCTGGACTTCATCGCCATCGTCTCCCTGATGGCCTGGGGTCTCGGCTACTTCGGCCAGCCCCACATCCTGGCGCGCTTCATGGCGGCGGACTCCCACCACTCCATGGCCAGTGCCCGTCGCATCAGCATGACCTGGATGATCCTGTGCCTGGGCGGCGCCGTGGCCATCGGCTTCTTCGGTCTGGCCTACTTCGCCACCTTCGCCGAGCAGGCGACCGGCGTCACCGGCAACCCGGAGCGCGTCTTTATCGAGCTCTCCAAGATCCTGTTCAACCCCTGGGTCGCCGGCGTGCTGCTCTCCGCCATCCTGGCGGCGGTGATGAGTACCCTCAGCTGCCAGCTGCTGGTCTGCTCCAGCGCCATCACCGAGGATCTCTACAAGCCCTTCCTGCGCAAGAACGCCTCCCAGAAAGAGCTGGTGTGGGTCGGCCGCGCCATGGTGCTGCTGATCTCCCTCATCGCCATCGCCGTGGCCGTGAACCCGGAAAACCGGGTGCTGGGGCTGGTGAGCTACGCCTGGGCCGGCTTCGGTGCCGCCTTCGGCCCCGTGGTGCTGCTCTCCGTGCTCTGGTCGCGCATGACCCGCAACGGCGCCCTGGCGGGGATGCTGGTGGGCGCCCTGACCGTCATCGTCTGGAAGCAGTTCGGCTGGCTGGGGCTGTATGAGATCATCCCGGGCTTCGTCTTCGCCACCCTGGCCATAGTGGTGTTCAGCCTGCTGGACAAGGCCCCTTCCCAGGCCATGCTGGAACGCTTTGCCGATGCCGAGCAGGAGTTTCAGAGCCCCATGGCCGAGCCGATCGCGGTGAAATAACCCGCGCCATCCGTGACAAAAAGCCCCGCCATGGCGGGGCTTTTTTATGGGCAAAAAATGCCCATGGCAGGGGTTAGGCGGGGCGTCTGCCCAGCCGCCGCACATCCTGGCGGGCGGCGGCCCCGGCTTGAGTGAGCCAGCGCTGGCGGGCCGCCTCATCCGAGGTGTGGACGGGCCCCAGATGCTGGCGGTGGGTTAGCCGGATGCCACAGAGCCCGAGCACGGGCTGGTCCAGGGTACGCTCCACGGGGGCACCCTGCCACCAGCGGTAATACCAGGGGGGGCTGTCCATGGTGAGCAGCAGGCGCGCCGTCTTGCCGGCGAGCAGCCGCTCCGGGTGCGCCTTCCCCGGCTGGTAGCGAAAGGCGAAGCCCGGCAGCAGGGTGCGATCCAGCAGCCCCTTGAGCCGGGCAGGCAGGTGGCCCCACCAGACGGGGGCGACGATCACCAGGTGGTGGGCCTGCGCCAGGCTCTGTTGCACCGCCTGCAGATCGGGCTCGAGGGGCTGCGCCTCGTCATAGCCGTGGTGAAGATCCGGCTCGAAGGCGAGCCCTCCCACGTGATGCAGGGTGACGCGGGCGCCCCTCTCCTCGGCGCCGCGGGCATATTCCCGGGCGAGGGCGTGGCAGAGGCTGTCGGGTTTGGGGTTGCCGTTGAGAACAAGCAGGTTGGGGGTCATGGTATGGCTCCTTGAAGTGAGCCCCCATTACACCCCTTGTCCCATGGGACAGAGTCAAGCCACCTTGTGCCCCCGATCCGCGGCGGCGGGATGATCCCGCCCGTCGGGGGATTGCCGCGCCGGGGCGCCATAGCGGCAGGGGTGCTGCGCCAGCAGCGTGGCGCACTGGCTCAAGCCCTGATGCTGGCGTTGCAGCCGGGCGACCTCCGCCTCGATCTGCGCCAGCTTGTCCGCGATAAGCTGCTCCACCCTTTGCCAGGGGAAGTGATCGAGGCTGGTGACGCCCGCGAGCAGGGGAACCAGCTCCCCGAGCTTGCAGCCAAGCCGCTGGGCCTCGCGGATAAAGCCGACCCACTCCAGATCCTCGGCCCGGTAGACGCGATAACTGCCGCGCCGCCTGGGCTCGGGCAGCAGCCCGAGCTGCTCGTAGAGACGGACCGCCTTTGGGGTGGTGCCCGCCAGCCGGGCAAATTCGCCGATATACATATTGCTGCTCGCAAAGGTTGTTCGAGTAGGGGCTCACTATAGGCCAGTGGCTGGCGGGAGAGAATCCCCATGGGGGAGGGGAGATTTGGATTGGCAGGAATTGACGGGGCACTGCCGACAGAGGACTCCCACCTTGTCAGGCAAGTCTGCTATTGAGAGGGTGGGGACCCCAGATTTTTACCAGTGAATTAAGAAGAGGCAAATGAATAATGAATCGTAATAAATTCACGCCATTCAGGTTCAAGGCTCAGTGCTAACCGCTCCTCTTGGCTCAATGCCTCCCAGAAAGGTAACCACAAAGATGTCCACCAGTATTCCATGTCACCCTGAAGCGAGCCCAAGCTTTCGGGGTCAATCAATGGGAAGGAGTCTGCCGGGAGAGGTGGCTCTAACCTTATCTGCTGGAGAGCGTCAATCACATCAAGGTCATCACTGGCAAACGAGACTATCGTTCCAGCAAAAGAAGAGTGCTGAAAAAGCATGATTTTCTTGCTCGCAGGATCCCCAGAGCGATTTAGCACCTGTGTATTCAACGCAGGCTCCACCACATATCCAGTTTGGGATAGGGTTCGGAAAAGCGTCGCTAGACTATCTTCTGAAACGAGTAAGCGAACGAAATAAGCTCCGATTGAATGGTCTGGAGGCAGTGGTGTTGGGTACCCGCAGTACGCATTTTTAGATAAGTGGATTGTATGGAGATGGTATTCACCTGACAGTTGCCCACAAAAGGGAGTGGTCATACGGCTTCAAACCGGATAACAAAACGGTACCCCTACCGTGTTATCTGGAGTCACCGTATGACCACCAACGAGAAAGTAGCACGTCGCAAACTCAGCCTGCTAGAGCTCGCCAAAGAGCTCAATAATGTCAGCAAAGCCTGCAAGCTCATCGGCTACAGCCGTCAGCAGTTCTACGAAATTCGCCGTAAT
>NZ_JBFODA010000045.1:0-39323 GCF_040908055.1 Aeromonas sp. R7-4 | reverse complement strand
TGCCGAACTCAGAAGTGAAACGCTGTAGCGCCGATGGTAGTGTGGCATTCGCCATGCGAGAGTAGGACACTGCCAGGCACCCAATTAAACAGCGACGTGCACATCACGACGCTGGCTGCGAGGATGACACCCCACAAACAAGCAGCAACAGCTTTAGCGAAAGCTAACCGAATGCGGAGCGGTAGTTCAGTCGGTTAGAATACCGGCCTGTCACGCCGGGGGTCGCGGGTTCGAGTCCCGTCCGCTCCGCCACTAATTTGAAGGCCTTCCCTGACGGGAAGGCCTTTTTGCTTTTAACCCGTTTGAAAGAAATCAAAAGCCCGGTCATATGGACGGGCTTTTTTCGCTTCGCACGATGCATCGCCGTGGCCACCACACTCCCCTAGTAATAGATGCAGAGCCAGACGGTCGTCTCGGTTGGGTGGGTCCACTCCACCCTGTGCTGAAGGTGGGCGGGGATGTTGATGTAGTCCCCGGGCCCGAGATGTACGCGCTCCTGCACCTCGGTATCCGGGGTGATGAAGACCAGGATGGCCTCCCCCTGCACCAGCAACACCCATTCGTGTTCATCCTGATCGAACCACTCCCCGGTGGGGGTCTGCTGTCCCTGGGAGAGGATGCGTTCGATGCGAAAGTGGTTCGTGCTGACCAGATCCGTGAACACTTCATTGGGCAGGGGGGAGGGGATCTGGCCGAGCAGGTTGCCTGTGTGCATGGGGGCTTCTCTCCGGTTGATGGGCGAGTGACTAGCTAAGAGTGTAGAAGCTGGGAACAAGACCTCACACTCAAGGGTGAGATTCCTATGGGGCTTTAAAGTGGAAAAGTTAGGGAAAATGCCGGCTGATCCGCTGTAATTTCGCCAAATTCTTGCTATTTTGCGCGCCATCACGCAAACGATTTCCATCACACTTTCAGGATGAATTATGGCAACGCAAGAAATGACGGCCCGTACCGGCAACGGCGGATTTCTGGACTCCTATTTTTCCATTACCCAGCGTGGAAGCTCCGTGCGCCAGGAACTGGTCGCGGGGCTGACCACCTTCCTGGCCATGGTCTACAGCATCATAGTGGTGCCGAACATGCTGGGCGCTGCCGGCTTTGAGCAGGGGCCGGTGTTTGTGGCCACCTGCCTGATCGCCGCCTTCGGCTCCCTGCTGATGGGTCTGTGGGCCAAGCTGCCGATGGCCATCGGCTGCGCCATCTCCCTCACCGCCTTTACCGCCTTCAGTCTGGTGCTGGGGCAGGGGCTGAGCATCCCGGTCGCCCTCGGCGCCATCTTCCTGATGGGGGTGCTGTTCACCCTGATCAGCATCACCGGCGTGCGCCAGTGGATCCTGGACAACCTCCCCTCCGGCATCGCCCACGGCACCGGCATCGGTATCGGCCTCTTCCTGCTGCTGATCGCCACCAACGGCGTCGGCATGGTGATCAAGAACGAAGGCGCCGGTCTGCCGGTGCAGCTCGGTGAGGTCACCGCCTTCCCCGTCATCATGACGGTGCTGGGTCTGGCCGCCATCTTCGGCCTGGAGCGTCGCAAGGTGCCGGGCGGCATCCTGATGGTGATCATCGCCATCTCCATCCTGGGCCTCATCTTCGACCCGAAAGTGACCTGGCAGGGCTTCTTCGCCATGCCGAGCCTGACCGGCGAGAAGGGCTCCCTGGTGGGTAGCATGGATGTGCTGGGCGCCCTCAACCCTGTGGTGATCCCCACAGTGCTGGCGCTGGTGATGACCGCCGTGTTTGACGCCACCGGCACCATACGTGCCGTGGCCGGCCAGGCCGGGCTCATCAACGAACGTGGCCACATCATCAGCGGCGGCAAGGCCCTGACCGCCGATTCGGTCAGCAGCATGGTCGCAGGCGTCGTCGGTGGTGCACCGGCTGCCGTCTACATCGAATCTGCCGCAGGCACCGCGGCCGGTGGCAAGACAGGCCTGACCGCCACCCTGGTCGGCGTGCTCTTCCTGCTGATGATCTTCCTCTCGCCCCTGAGCTATCTGGTGCCGGCCTACGCCACCGCCCCGGCCCTGATGTACGTCGGCCTGCTGATGCTGGGCAACGTCACCAAGCTGGACTTCAATGACTCGGTCGATGCCCTCTCCGGCATGCTGTGCGCCGTCTTCATCGTGCTTACCTGCAACATAGTCACCGGCATCATGCTGGGCTTCGTCGCGCTGGTCGTGGGTCGCCTGTTTGCCGCCGAGTGGAAGAAACTCAACATCGGCACCGTCATCATCGCCCTGGCGCTGGTGATCTTCTATGCCGGTGGCTGGGCCATCTGATCAACCCGGTTATCGAGAAGGGCTCCTGCGGGAGCCCTTTTTTATGGTTGTGAGGGAGTTAACAGTTCTTCCTGGTGTCTCCCTCTGGTGTTTCAGATTGAAACGCCATACCCCCCTCTATCGTTCCAAATTCGAACAAGAATGCCCGTCATTTTTCTCCCGATTGATCCCGTTAGACTGGCTCCATCAATCATCTGCCACCCGTGCGGTGGCAAGCCAAGGAGTGAGCCATGAAGAAGCTGATCAATGCCGTCGATGCCGTGGTCCGTGAACAACTGATGGGGATGGCGGCCGCCCACCCCGAGCTCAAGGTACGGATCGAACCCCACTACATCACCCGCGCCGACGCCCCCGTGATGGGCAAGGTGGCGCTGGTCTCCGGTGGCGGCAGCGGCCACGAGCCGATGCACGGCGGTCTGGTAGGCAAGGGAATGCTGGATGGCGCCTGCCCCGGCGAGATCTTTACCTCCCCGACCCCGGATCAGATGTACGAGTGCGGCCAGGCGGTCGATGGCGGCGCCGGCGTGCTGTTTCTGGTGAAGAACTACACCGGGGACGTGCTCAACTTCGAGACCGCTGTCGAGCTGCTGCACGGCGATGGGGTCAAGGTGGGCTTCGCCCTGATCGATGACGACGTGGCGGTCAAAGACAGTCTCTACACCGCCGGCCGTCGCGGCGTCGCCACGACCGTGCTGTGCGAGAAGCTGGTCGGGGCCGCCGCCGAGGCGGGCTACGATCTGGCGCGCTGCGAGGCCCTGGCCCGCCGCGTCAACAACCAGAGCCGCACCATAGGTGTGGCCATGCATGCCTGCACAGTACCGGCTGCCGGCAAGCCCTCCTTCACCCTGGCGGACAACGAGGTGGAGTTTGGCGTCGGCATCCACGGCGAACCCGGCATCGAGCGCCGCCCCTTCACCGACCTCAACACCCTGGTGGACGACATGTTCAAGGAGCTGGCCGACAATAGCCCCTATGGTCGCACCCTGCGCCACTGGGATCGCACCAGCGGCAGCTGGCAGGAGGAGCACACCTTTGTCGAGCCGTTGAATGCGGGAGACAGGGTCATCGCCCTGGTCAACAGCCTGGGTGGCACCCCCATCTCCGAGCTCTACGGCGTCTATGGTCGGCTCGCGGCCCTGTGCGAAGAGGCGGGCATCCATCTGGTGCGCAACCTGATCGGTCCCTACTGCACCTCCCTCGACATGACCGGCATCTCCATCACCCTGCTCAAGGCGGATGACGAGCTGATGACCCTGTGGGATGCCCCCGTTCACACCCCGGCCCTGCGTCGCGGCTGCTAAGGAGCCCTCATTCTCATGCTAAGCAAACACCAGATCGTCAACTGGCTGCTCGACTGCGAGCACATCTTCACCGAGCAGCGCGACTACCTCACCGCGCTGGATACCGACATCGGTGACGGCGACCACGGCCTCAACATGCAGCGCGGCTTCACCAAGGTGGCCGAGAAGCTGCCCGCGGTGGCGGACAAGGACATCGGCCAGGTGCTCAAGACCACCGGCATGACCCTGCTCTCCTCGGTCGGTGGCGCCAGCGGCCCCCTGTACGGCACCTTCTTCATCCGGGCGGCGGCCAGCAGCGATGCCTGCCAGAGCCTGACCCTCGGCCAGCTCGGCAAGATGCTGGGCGACGGAGTGGAGGGGATCGTCTCCCGCGGTCGCGCCGAACCCGGTGACAAGACCATGTGCGACGCCTGGTGGCCGGCGCTGGCCGCCCTGCAACAGGCCGAGCAGCAGGGCCTGCCGCTGCCCGAGGCGCTGGACAAGGCGGTCGCTGCCGCCGCAGCCGGCACCGAAGCCACCATCCAGATGCAGGCCCGCAAGGGGCGCGCCAGCTATCTCGGCGAGCGCAGCATAGGCCATCAGGATGCCGGGGCCACCTCGACCCTGCTGCTGCTGACCGCCCTGCGTGAGAGAGCGAGGTTGTGACATGATCGGCATCGTAGTGGTCTCTCACAGCGCCCTGCTGGCGGCCGGATTGAAAGCCCTGGCCGACCAGCTCGGCAGCCCGGCGAAACTGTTGCTGGCGGCCGGGGTCGATGACCCCGATCACCCCATAGGTACCGACGCCATCGCGGTGATGAGTGCGATTGAAGAAGCGGATGACGGCAGCGGCGTGCTGGTGCTGATGGATCTGGGCAGCGCCCTGCTCAGCGCCGAGACCGCCCTCGAACTGCTGCCCCCTGAGCTGAGCGCTCGGGTTCGGCTCTGCCCCGCCCCCCTGGTCGAGGGGACCCTGGCCGCCGTGGTGGCGGCCGGATCCGGCCTGACGCTGGACGAGGTGGCTGCCGAGGCGCTCGGCGCCCTGGGCCCGAAACAAGGGATGCTGGCGGGTAAGACAGAGCCGGAGGCCGTCGAGGCAGCCCCTGTGCCCGACGATGGCTGGCTGCGCTGCGAGGTGGTGGTGGAGAATCCCCACGGCCTGCATGTGCGCCCCGCCGCCCGACTGGTGGCCGCCCTCAAGCCCTTCTCCGCCGAGCTGAAGCTGCAAAAGGGGGACAGAGAAGCCAACCCTCGCAGCCTGACCCGGCTCACCATGCTCGATGTGCGCCAGGGGGACAGGCTTATCCT
Source organism: Aeromonas sp. R7-4 (assembly GCF_040908055.1). Classification (NCBI taxonomy): domain Bacteria; kingdom Pseudomonadati; phylum Pseudomonadota; class Gammaproteobacteria; order Aeromonadales; family Aeromonadaceae; genus Aeromonas; species Aeromonas sp. R7-4. The sequence goes on along the minus strand of NZ_JBFODA010000045.1, from coordinate 34,453 downwards.
GCTGGCGCGAGGGGAGGATGCCGGGGCGGCGCTGGACGCCTTCAGGCAGCTGGCTGAGGTGCGCTTCGGCGACTGAGGGGCAGACCCGTCAATACAGGCCCCGCCATGGCGGGGCCTGCAGTTTTCGCCGTGCCGGCGTGCCTCAACCCTGATAGTCGGCAGGATCCATGTCGAGCAGTTTCAGCCGTCGCCACAGTGTGGTGCGGCTGATCCCCAACTGCCTGGCCATCAGGCTGACCTGCCCCTTGCTGGCGTGAGCGCTGCGCAAGATGGCCTGGCGCTCCAGTTCCGCCAGGGTGAGCAGCGGCGGCCCCATCACGGCATCCGCCGCGGGTTGATGGCCGTGGCGGATGGCCACCGGCAGCGCCTGTGGCGGGATCAGGGCCTCGCTGCTGTGGAGCAGGGCGTATTCGATGGCGCTGCGCAGCTCCCCCAGATTGCCGGGCCAGGGGTAGGCCAGCAGGCAGTCGAGGGCCGCCGGGTTGAAGCGCCGCCCCGGCTCTCGCCCCTGCGCTACCAGCTGCTGGCTGATAAGGCCGGGCAGGTCGGCGGTGCGTTCCCTCAGGCTAGGCAACCACAGCTCGCACCCCTGTAGCGCATAGAGCAACTGTCGGCCGAAGTGACCCTCCCGCACCCGCTGCTCCAGCGGTGCACTGCTGGTCGCGATGATCCTCACCCTGAGCGGCAGGATGCGGGCGGAATCGAAACGCTGGATGCGGCCGCTCTTGAGCAGCTGCAGCAGGGCCGCCTGCATGGGGAGAGACAGGCACTCCACCTGCTCCAGCACTAGCGTGCCGCCGTGGGCCAGCTCGAACTTGCCGGCCCGCTCCTGTCCCGCTTCGTCGGAGCCCATCAGCTCCAGTGCCATGCGATCGCCGGGCAGCGCCTGGCAGTTGAGCGTGACGAGGGGCCCGGCGGCCCGTTCGCTGCCGAAGTGGATGGCCTCCGCCAACTGGGCCTTGCCCACCTCCTCCTCGCCCCGCAGCAAGACGGGGCCCTGCCCCCTGGCAGCCTGGCGGGCGTGGCGCAGCAGCTTGCGCATGGCGCTCGATTCCCCCACCAGGGCGGAGAGTTCGGGGACCGTCTGGCGCAGCCGATGGATGGCGCGCAGCCTGTCGGCGGGGTGGAGCAGGGCGATAAAGCCGACCCCGTCGGGACCGGGCAGTGGCTTGAGGCTCACCAGGGCGTCGATGAACTCTCCCGTGCCGGTGCGCTCCAGCGTTACCTCCACGTGGCTCAGGGGTGCCCTCTCCTCGATGGCGAGCTGCAGGCGCCTGGGCAACAGCAGGTGGCGATCGAGGGGCTGGCCGAGGCAGAGATCCGGGTCGAGTCGCAGCCGGCTGGCCGCCAGCGCGTTGAGGTAGCGTAGCCTGCCCTGGGGATCCCAGGCCAGCACGCCGTCATCCATGCCGTCCAGCAGGGCATAGAGCTCGCTCAGATGGTGCTGTGACTCTTGCATCAGGCGCTCCATCTGCAGCAGGTTGGCCAGCTCGCGGCCGGCGCTGACGGTGAGCGCCAGATCCCCCGCCGCCGCCTCCTCCACCCGGCAGATCAGGGCCACTATGGCGACCTGGCGGCCATTGCTGTCGTAGACAGGGCTGGCGCAGCAGTGCCAGGGGTGGAGGCTCTGGTTGAAGTGCTGGGGGCCGCTGACGCAGAGCGGTATCCCCTCCAGCGCCGCCAGATTGATGGCATTGGTGCCGATGCGTCCCTCGCTGAAGAAGGCGCCGGGACCAAAGCCGAGCGCCGCCAGTTCCCCCAGGGTTTCGGGGTGGCCGGTCTGGGCCAGCAGGCAGCCGCTCTCGTCGGTGAGCAGCAGGGCGCAGGGGCGCCCCTCCATGAATTCGTAGAGATCCTCGAGGGCCATCTCGCTCGTGGTGAGCAGGTCCCGCTTGCGCTGGCGCAGGCTGTGCAGGGTCTGGCCCTTGGCGCTGTGGGGCGGATGCCAGAGGGTGGCGCTGGTCTGGTGGGCACAGCGCAGCCAGGAGGCTTGCAGGTATTCGGGCCAGGGCGGGGGTGGCAGGGGGGAGGGTGACATGGTCGCTGGGTTATCCGACAAGGGGGAAGGGGTCATTTAACCACCCTTGCCGGCCCGATTCAGTGAGCTATCTCAGAGTGTGGCCTCCCCGCTCCGGGCGGCGGCATCCACCGCATCAGCCGCCATCAGCAGGTCTGATCTGCCGCAAGATGACAGGGGGCGCCGAGGCCCCCTGTCATCGCTTCACCGCGTTCCCTCAGATCCCCGTCATGCCGATCTCGTCGAGCTGGACATGGGCGCCCTGGCGCAGGGTGTAGAGCACGGCCTCGGCGAGATCCTCCACCTGCAGCCAGCCCGGTTTGCGATCCCCCAGGCAGGCCGGTGGCGGCACCTGTACCAGGCCGGGACAGAGGGTGTGGACCCGTATGCCCTGGTGCTGCACCTCTTCCCGCAGCGCCTTGGCAAAGCCCAGCACCGCAAACTTGGCGGCGCAGTAGACGCCGGCCCTCGCATAGCCGTGCCTGGCGGCCTGGGAGGCGATGTTGATGATGGTGCCGTGACGGTTGGCCAGCATGTCCGGCAGGCAGGCCTGGGTCAGCAGGAAGCTGCCCTTGGCGCAGGTGTCCATCACCCTGTCCCACTCCGATTCCGGCAGGTCCTGCACCAGATAGTCGCTGCCTACCCCGCTGTTGTTGACGAGCAGATCGATGGGGCCGAGCAGGGCCCTGGCCTGGGCGTGCTGGGCCCGCACCTGCTCGCCGTCGCTGACATCCAGCACCAGGGGCAGCACTCTCACCCCGTATCGGGCTCCGAGCCGGGCCGCCTCCTGTTCCAGCAGCCCCTGGCGACGGGAAGCCAGGATCAGTTCCACCCCCTGGCTGGCCAGGGCCTCGGCGATGGCCAGTCCGATCCCGCTGGCGCCACCGCTGATCAGGGCGCGTGTTGCTCTCAATGGGTTCATCTCGTTCTCCTTCTGAATGGTGCCCGCATTGTGGCGGGTGGCTCAGGGAGAGGACAGGGGAGGCGGGGGGCAGATTCGAACCCTGGTTCGTGTTTTGGCGATCCGACTCGAACTTTGGTTCTGGTCTATCACCTTGCTAGGGGGCGCGCCGTCACGACAAGACAGAGACGCCGCCCAGCGGGCGGCGTCTTCGAGGGGATTATTCCGCCTTGGGCGGCTCGGGTGCCTCCAGGGCGGGCGCCGGCTCCCCTTCCTTGATCCAGGCATCCAGCAGGGTATAGCCCACCGCCAGCACCACGGGGCCGATGAAGAGCCCTATGATGCCGAGCGCCAGCAGGCCGCCGATGACCCCGACCAGGATCAGGATCAGCGGCAGGTCGGCCCCGCGCTTGATGAGGAAGGGGCGCAGGAAGTTGTCCATGGTGCCCGCCAGCAGGGACCAGACCAGCAGGAAGGTGCCCCAGGTGGTATCACCGCTCCAGTAGAGGTAGCCGACGCTGGCCAGCAGCACGGGGAAGGGGCCTATCTGGGCGACGATCAGCAGGAACATCAGCACCACCAGGATCATGGTGTAGGGAATGCCGGCGATGAGCAGGCCGAGCCCCGCCACCGAGGATTGCACCAGGGCGGTCACCACCACCCCCATGGCGACGGCGCGGATGGCCTGGGAGGCGAGCACCACGGCATTGTCGCCGCGCTGGCCCGCCAGGCGGTGGGCGAAGCGGCGAATGCCGTCCGCGGCCTTCTCGCCAGAGTGGTAGAGCAGGCCGCAGATGGCCACGGTCAGCAGGAAGTGAACGAACAGCAGGCCGAGGTTGCCCGCCTGGGCCGCCAGCCAGCGGGCGGTCTGGCCGAAGTAGGGGGCCAGCTTGGCGAACAGCACCTGACCACCGCTCGCCAGGATCTGCTGCCAGAACTCGTACAGCCTGTCACCGACCAGGGGCAGCTGTTGCAGCCAGAGCAGCTCGGGGGGCGGCGAGTGGCTCAGCTCGGTGCCGAGATCGATGAGCATGGGGGCCTTCTCCGCCACGTTGGCCAGCGCCATGAACAGGGGGATGACGAACATCAGCAGCAGGATGACGCTCATCAGCAGGGCCGCCAGGGTACGCTTGCCCCACAGCAGGCGCTGGGCCATCTGCATCAGCGGCCAGGTGGCGATGGTGATCATGGTGGCCCACACCAGGGCGGGCAGGAAGGGGCGCAGCACCATGAAACACGAGATGATGAGCAGGCTGAGGAACAGCACGCCCAGGGTGATCTTGGCCAAATCCACTTTTTTCATATTCATGACATTCCCATTAACGAGGGGTAGGGCTCCCGGGAGGGGAACCGGCCGGGACGACGGAGAGCAGCCACCAGAACCCGGCACTCAGCCAGAACCCCAGGCCGCCATAGAGTAACCCGTTTCCGGCCAGGATCAGCAGGGAGCTGCTGGTGAGCATGGGCACCACGAGCAGCAGCCCGGCGATGACCAGGCCGCCGGCCAGGGCCAGCAGTGCCGCACGGAGGGCGGGAGTCGGGTGCCGTTCGAGTTGTAGCAGATTACCCGATGCGAGCCCCAGGGTGAACATGGCGAGCCCCCCCAGGGTGGTGGACTGGGTGTGCCAGGCGGCCAGGGTGCTGACCAGAAGCAGAATTCCCCAGGAGAACTGGCGCGCAGCCAGTGCAGCCAGGGGCGCGTGCAGCGCCAGCAGCAGGGTGCCCAGCGCGAGGCCTGCCACCACATCCGAGAAGAAGTGCACCCCCAGCCAGACCCGCGCCACTCCGGCCAGCCCGGCCAGCAGCAGCGCCAGCACGCCCCCCTGCCAGGGTCTGAGGGCCGGCAGGCTGGTCAGCAGCAGGCCCCAGTAGAGCAGGGTCGAGGCGACGTGGCCGCTCGGCATGCCAAAGCCCTGGGCGCTGCGCTGCGCCAGCTGGGGGTCGAGGTGGAAGGGCCTGGGCCAGGCTATCCCCTCCTTGAGCAGGTTGACCACCAGGGTGAGCAGCACCATGGCAAACAGCAGGCTGCGCACCCTTGGCCAGCCCAGCAGGGGGAGCAGGAAGGGCAGCAGGGCCAGCTGGAAGGGGGCGGAGCCCAGCAGGTTGCCGGCCAGGAGCCAGGTGGCGTCCGGCCCCAGCCACTGCTGCAGGCGCTGGATCGGCGGCAGCTCGGCCTGGTGCAGGGCGCTGGCCCCGGCGCTGAAGTCGGTGACCCACTGCACCTGGCTCTCGGGGACGTCGGCCAGCCGGGGAGCCAGCCAGTCCAGCTGCGTCGGGAAACGACGCTGATCATGGGGCAGGTTGGCGGCATCGATCAGCCTGGCATTGAGGATCTCGCCACCGAGGTTGGGGGCCTGGAGCAGGGAGACAAAGCCCGAGTCGCGCTGGGCCTGGATGGGGGAGAGGGTCTGGCAGGCGAACACCTGCGCCCTCTGCCAGCGCCCCAGCTCGGCGGTGACGCGCCCTCGCAGCCCCGTCTCCTCGTACAGCTCCCGCAGTGCCGCCTGGGCCGGGGTCTCCCCCGCGTCGATGTAGCCGCCACTCAGGCTATAGCGGGAGGAGATCCTGTCTTGCACCAGCAGCAGCTGCTGCTGGTGGCGGATCACGCAGGCGCCCGCCGAGGGGGGCGACTCGGCGGCGCGCAGGGGGGCGCAGAGGGTGCCAAAGAGCAGGATTAGGAAGAAGGCGGTTCGGATCATGATGGGCCCATGGCAAGGAGATGGGGACAAGGGTCACAGAAATCAGATACTTGGGCAATGACTTCCCGACGAGGGGGCGTCAGCCAGGGGAACGGACGGTACGATCTGGGGCGGAAGGATTGCCGTCTGCCCGGGCAGTCCCTAGTATTGGCGGCTATTGTTCTTCTCATTCAACACATCTTGGGGCCTTTCATGCGACAGTTCGGTTTCTTCCTGGGGATTGCCATCGGCGTCATCCTGATACTGTTTGGCAGCATCGTCATCTTCCAGGCGCTGCCTGCGGCGCTGGACGTGCTGGAGATGCCGAGCCGTATCCCCTTCGTGCGCGAGGTCTACACCTGGCTGATGAGCAGCGCCAATGGCCTCACCGCCCAGCTGGAACAGAACTTCCTGGAGGCGTTCCAGACGGTGCTCAAGCTGATCCTGCTCATCACCTTCATGTGGGTCTGCGTCAAGCTGGTCAACATGGGGGTACTGATCATCCGGGCCGGCGTCGATCTGATCCGTACCGCCATCGAGCACAGCGAGGACAAGGTGGCCAAGCCCACGGAGCAGGACCGGCACTTCTAAGGTTTACGCCTCCTCGCAGATAGACGACAGGCCACCCCGGGGTGGCCTGTTTGCATGGTGGTGCGGCTTGCCCGAACTCAGTTGAGCAGCTTCTCCAGCTCGGCTTCCGCATCCGCCCTGGCCTGATCGCTCAGGGCTCCCGCCTGCTCTTCTCCCTTGCCGGCCTGTGGCTGCACGGTGGCGGCGGCGTTGCTGGCGGCCTGCTTGGCGCCGTCGGTCACCGCCTTGCTGGTCTGTTGCTGTGCGGTGGCGGTGCTGCTGGCGGCCTGCTTGGCGCCGTCGGTCACCGCCTTGCTGGTCTGTTGCTGTGCGGTGGCGGTGCTGCTGGCGGCCTGTTTGGCGCCGTCGGTCACCACCTGTGTGGCCTGTTGCTGCGCGGTGGCGGTGGCGCTGCTGGCGGCCTGTTTGGCGCCGTCGGTCACCGCCTTGGTGGCCTGTTGCTGCGCGGTGGCGGTGGCGCTGCTGGCGGCTTGTTTGGCGCCGTCGGTCACCGCCTGGGTGGCCTGTTGCTGCGCGGTGGCGGTGGCGCTGCTGGTGGCCTGTTTGGCACCGTCGGTTACCGCCTGGGTGGCCTGTTGCTGCGCCGTGGTGGTGGCGCTGCTGGCAGCCTGTTTGGCGGTGTCGCTCACTGCCCGCTTGGCGGAGTCCGTCACGGCCTGATTGGCCTGCTGCAGGGTGCCGGTGACGCTCTTGTTCACCTGCTGGGTCGCCGCGCTGGTGGCGCCGTTGACCGCCTGGCTGGCGGAGTTGGAGATCGCCTGGGTCGCGCTCTGCTGCAGGCTGCCCACCATGTTGCCCAGCAGGGAGGTGCCGGAGCCCGTCATGGCCTGACCGACGCCACCGAGGGCGGTCGTCGTGGCCGCGGAGGCGGTCTGGCTCTGCCAATCCTGCATGGTGCTGGGCCAGACCGGGGTGGCCGCAGTCAGGTTCTCACCGAATACCTGGGTCGCCCCGTCCCCCTTCTGCAGCATGACGGCAAGCTGGTTGGTGTCGGCGTTCCACACCATGCCGGCCTGCTTGGCCGCGTCCGGTATCGGGGCGTAGCGGGAGACCACGTAGAACAGCGGCCCCTCCTGCTGCAGCTCGTTGGCGGTCTTGAGCAACTGCATGGTGGTGTCGTAGTTGGGTCCCAGCATGGCGGTCATTCTGTCCTTGATCAGCGGCTGCTCGAACAGGTTGGCCTCGTTCGGATCGAAGCCGACCAGGGGCTTGAGCAGGGCCCACATCAGCTGGCTGGTGGGGCTCATCATCAGCAGGGGGGCCACGCAGGCGGACAACATCAGGCTCAGGCAGGCAGCCTTGAGCAACGGCATGATACGCATCGACAACATATCCAAGTAATTATTTGATTATTAACTGTTATTCATTGCCGTCCCACGGCAATGCCAGCCGAACCGGCCCGCCGCTTCGTGGTTGGATCCGGCGGGCGCAGGCAGGCTACCATATTGCTTCCGGAATGCCAGATGAGCCGACATTTATTGGTCAAGTAGGCGACCCCGTTGGTCGCTTTAGTGCATCACTCCCCTCAGTCACAGGTGTCACCCATGATCCGAACCGCGTTTTGTCTGTTTGCCCTCGGCGGCCTGTGCCCCGTGCTGGCCGCCCCGGCATCGAACCCCCTCAGCCACTCGGTGGGCACCGAGCTGGTGCTGCCGCTCGGATCCTTGCCCGAGCGGGTCTGCTGGTATCAGGATCAGAAATATTCCCTCGGTGCCCGCATCCAGCAGGGGGACCTCTGGCTGGAGTGCGCGCCGCAGAACGTGCAGGAGAGCAACGGCCCCCTGGTCTGGCGTGAGCCTGCCGTGCTGCAGCCCCTCGACGAGGACGCGAGCAACAAGGTGACGATCCGCGTGGGTCAGTGAGCCTTTTCTTGATCCAGCTAAAGACATGGGCGTGATCTCTATCGCATAATGCGGCTCTTTCTTCTCTTGACTGGGATCTAGGCAATGGCTCGTCGCTCTTCCAATGCACAACGTCGTCGTAGCAGCTGGTGGTACAAACGCTTGTTGGCAAGGGAGCGGGAAGAGCGCGAAGCGCGTTCCGTCCGGGATTGATACCTCATTGAAAAAACGGAGCCTCTGGCTCCGTTTTTGCGTCTATCACACATCATGAACACGGGGGCCATCAGGCCCCCATGTTGACTTTCCGGCCTGCGACTCAGCGCTGCAGGGCGGCCAGCGCCAGTTCGACCCGCTTGGCGTACTCGGGGTCGGCCTGCTCGAAGTGCCTGAGCTGGGCCGCGACTATGGTGTCATCCTCCACGTTGATCAGGGAGCGCGCCAGGTTGGCGGCCAGGCGCGCGCGCTGCCCCTCGTCCATGATCCGGAACAGGTTGCCCGGCTGGCTGTAGTAGTCGCTGTCGTAGTCGCGGAAATCGTAGTGCAGGGCGGCCCCTTCCAGGCTCAGCGCCGGCTCGTGCTGCTCGCTCGGCTGCTGGGTGCCGAAGCGGTTCGGCTGGTAGTTGGGGCTGGCGCCGCCGTTGCTGTCCGCCCGCATGGCGCCGTCGCGGTGGGCGCCGTGGTGGAACGGGCAGCGCGGCGCATTGACCGGCAGCAAACCGTGGTTGACGCCGAGGCGATAGCGCTGGGTGTCACCGTAGGAAAACAGGCGGCCCTGCAGCATGCGATCCGGCGAGAAGCCGATACCGGGCACCACGTTGGCCGGGGTGAAGGCGGCCTGCTCCACGTGGGCGAAGTAGTTGTCCGGGTTCTGGTTGAGCTCCAGCACGCCGACCGGGAGCAGCGGGTAGTCCTTGTGGGGCCACACCTTGGTGAGGTCGAACGGGTGGATCTGGTAGGTCTGGGCCTCGGCCTCCGGCATCACCTGCACATAGACCTGCCAGCGCGGGAAGTCGCCCCGCTCGATGGCGTTGAACAGATCGGCCTGGCTGGTCTCCCGATCCTGGCCGACGGCGGTGGCGGCCTCCTCGTCGGTGTAGAAGCTATGGCCCTGCTCGGTCTTGAAGTGGAACTTGACCCAGAAGCGTTAGTTGGCATCGTTGATGAAGCTGAAGGTGTGGCTGCCGTAGCCGTTCATCTCCCGCAGGCTCCTGGGGATGCCGCGATCGCTGAAGAGGATGGTGACCTGATGCAGGGATTCCGGATGGCGAGACCAGAAGTCCCAGGCGGCGGTGGCGCTGCGCAGGTTGGTGCGCGGGTCCCGCTTCTGGGTGTGGATGAAGTCGGGGAATTTCAGCGGATCGCGAATGAAGAACACCGGGGTGTTGTTGCCCACCAGATCCCAGTTGCCCTGCTCGGTATAGAACTTGAGGGCGAAGCCGCGCACGTCGCGCTCGGCGTCGGCTGCGCCCTTCTCACCGGCCACGGTGGAGAAGCGCAGGAACACCGGGGTCTGCTTGCCGACGGCGTTGAACAGGTCGGCCTTGCTGAAGGCGCTGATGTCGTGGGTCACGGTAAAGGTGCCGTAGGCGCCCGAGCCCTTGGCATGCACCACCCGCTCCGGGATCCGTTCCCGATCGAAGTGGGCGAGTTTTTCCATCAACCAGATATCTTGCATCAACACCGGGCCGCGGGGGCCGGCGGTGAGGCTGTTGTTGTTGTCGACGACGGGGGCGCCGTTGGTGCTGCGCAGGGTCTTGTCGGTCATGGCGGGTCTCCTTGTGATGAGTCGCCAGACTAGGGGAAGTGGGGAGGCGGCTCCAATGGAGTGTGCCTAAGCCTTTGATTGGTTTCGCTGATGGGGGTGGAAACGGACGCCAGCCTTGCGGCAAGATGGGACTCAGCCAACCAGGAGGTCTCATGTCCATCACCATTCGCCGCGCCGGTCCCGAGGACGCCCCCGCCCTGCGCGATCTCTACGCCATGCCCCAGGCCCAGGCCGGCACCCTGCAACTCCCCTTTGCCTCGCTGCATCACTGGCAGCAGCGGCTCGAACCGCGCGACGGCGTCACCGTGCTGGTGGCCGAGTCCGATGGCCTCGTGGTGGGTAACCTGACCCTGTGGCAAGAGCCCAACCCGCGCCGGCGCCATGTGGCGGGCCTCGGCATGGCGGTGCGCGACGACTGGGCCGGGCGCGGCGTGGGCAGCGCCCTGATGGCGGCCGCCATCGACCTGGCGGATAACTGGCTCGGCCTGACCCGCCTCGAGCTGACCGTGTGGAGTGACAACGAGGCGGCGCAGGCCCTCTATCGCAAGGTTGGGTTCGTGCAGGAGGGGATAGCCCGGGAATACGGCATGCGCCACGGCCAGCTGATGGACACCCTCTACATGGCCAGGCTGCACCCATGATCGACTACCGTCGCCGCCTGCTGCCGGTGGTACGGGCGCTGGAGCGGGATCCGGACCTCTCCATGGAGGCCCTGGCGGGCCTGGCCTGCCTCTCCCTCTACCACTTCCACCGGGTGTTCACCGCCGTGGTGGGGGAGGCCCCGGGGGAGATGTGCCGGCGGCTGCGCATGCAGCGGGCGGCCTGGCAGCTCTGCTACACGGAGGCCAGCGTCACCGCCATCGCCCTGGGGGCCGGGCTCGGCAGCTCCCAGGCCTTCGCCAAGGCGTTTCGTCGCCACTATGGCTGCACGCCGGGGGAGTTTCGCCGCGACAAGCGCAAGAATGGACACCTGGAGCGCAAGGAGGGACACGCCTGGGACGGGCTGCTCCCCTATGCTGAAGACCTCTCATCAGCAAGGAGCAACACCATGAAAACCGTTGAGATGGACGCCCGCACCCTGGCCTATATCCGGGTCACCGGCCCCTATGGGGAAGGGTATGACGCCGTCTGCCACCGCCTGCACCAGTGGGCCGCGCCCCGCGCTCTGGAAGGGGGGGAGTGGATCTTCATCTACCACGACAACCCCGAGGTGACGCCGCCGACCCAGTGCCGCACCGACATCGGCATCACGGTGCCGGCAGGCACCCAGGGGACGGGGGAGGTGGAAACTCAGCTCATTCCCGCCGGGCGCTACGCCCAGTCCCGCTACCTCATCACGGATCGCAGCCAGTACGGGCCGCGCTGGCAGGAGCACATCGGCGATATCGTCGCGGCCGGGCTCGCCTTTGGCGACGGTCCCTGCTTCGAGCTCTATCACAGCGTGAGCAACGATCCTCTGCGGGATGATGTAAGCTTCTGCTCCAGCGTTCAGGGCTGAGTGGCGACGCATTCCGCGGTTCGCAAGACGAAAGAGGAGCCATTCTGGCTCCTCTTTGCATTCACTGGCTGGGCACCTTGTCCCGGCGGGACTTCCACCACCAGCGCAGGCGGATCTGGGAGATGAGCATGCCCGCCAGCATCAGGGCGCAGCCGACCAAGGGGCGCTCGTTCAGGGCTGGCTGGGCACCTTGTCCCGGCGGGATTTCCACCACCAGCGCAGGCGGATCTGGGAGATGAGCATGCCCGCCAGCATCAGGGCGCAGCCGACGATGGCTCGTTCGTCCAGATGCTCTCCCAGCAGCAGCACGCCGCCGATGGCGGCGAACACAGTCTCCAGGCTGAGGATGATGGCGGCGTGGGCCGGGTGGGCCCCGCGCTGCCCCACCACCTGCAGGGTATAGCCGATGCCGACCGAGACCAGGCCCGCATAGAGCAGCGCCTGCCAGCCCGCCAGGGCGCCGCTCACCGTCGGTGTTTCGATGACGAAGGCGGTGGCCAGGCTCAGCAGGCCGCACACCACGAACTGCACGCCGGCAAGGCGAATGGGGGCGACCCGGTTCGAGTAGTGATCCAGCACCAGCAGGTGCACGGCCCAGAACAGGGCCCCCACCACCTGTAACAGATCGCCGTAGCCTATGGTGAACTCCTCGGTGACGCTGAGATAGTAGAGCCCGGCCATGGCGATGAGGGCGCCGACCCAGGTGTTGGCCCCCGTCTTGTGGCGCAGGGCCAGGCCGATGACGGGCACCAGTATGATGTAGAGGCCGGTGATGAAACCCGCCTTGGCGGCCGTGGTGTAGAGCAGCCCCACCTGTTGCAGGGAGGCGGCGGAGAAGAGCACCCCGCCGGCGATCAGCCCCCCCGTCAGCAGCAGGCGGCGATCACCGGCCGGCTGCCCGGGCTGGCGTGACTTGAGCCACCACAGCAGGGGCAGCAGGGAGAGGGCGCCGAGCAGGAAGCGCAGGCCGTTGAAGGTGAAGGGCCCCATGTGATCCATCCCCAGGCGCTGGGCGACGAAGCCTAGCCCCCAGATGGCGGCGGCCATCAATAACATCATGTTTGAACGCATACGGAATCATCCCTGAGAAAGAGTCACGGTGGCCCTCGGGCCCCTCTCAGTACGATACCCGTGTGCGGGGGGCTTTGTCGCCGGTCATTTGCACGCTGACCGGGGGTCAGCGACTGGCCAGCCTGGCGAGCAGGGGCAGCAGGGCGAGCAGCAGCAGGTTGCCCCTGAGGATCCAGATCACCCAGAGCTGCTGCTGGGTGGAGACGATGGGGGCACGCCCCTGGCGTAGGGAGCGGCGCCAGCGATGGAACAGCCGGCTGGGGTAGCCGAAGCTGAGGGCCATGACGAAGAACAGCAGCAGCTTGGTGCGGTAGCCCGGGTTGGCGAGCAGGGTGGCGGGGGGCTGCGGGTGGGCGAGCACCAGCAGCAGGCCGGTGATGAAGATGAGCAGCAGGGCCAGCGCGGCCAGGCTGTCCGCCAGCAGCAGCTTGCGCACCTGGTCGATGGACATGCCGCGCCGGAACAGAAAATACTCCGAGGTGATGGCGCCGGTCAGGGTGATCACGGCGCAGTAATGGAGCGCGGTCAGCAGGTCCGGGTTCAACATCCAAGCCAGTTCCTTCTCGTCGGCCACATGGCACGCTTCCCTTTGGACGCCATCAGGCGGGGCTGATATTCTGACACTACACGGCCTCAGGGGATAGCAGGAGTCAGGGTTGGATAAGCGAGCAGTCTCCAAAAAAACCTGGTCCCTGGTTGCCCGGATGCGCCTGGGCCTGCTTCTGCTCTTCATCCCCGTGCTGATGCTGGGGGCCATCTACTACCTGCACATGGAGCGCAGCCTGCAACGGGAGTTGCAGCAGCGCCTGCTCGCCACCAATCACCAGTTGCGCCACGTCTTCATCGAGCCTTATCTCCATGAGCTGGAGCGCCAGTTCTCCCTCATCTACGACCGGGTGAAGGTGGAGGACATCAGCGGTCCCCGGCTGCTCAACACCGAGACCTATCTCAGGGAGTGGCGCCTCTACAAGGGAGTCATGGCGGATCTCGTCTACATCTATGTGGGCACCGCCGAGCGCCAGATGCTGATCTATCCCGCCTGGCAGGCGGATGCCGGTTTCGACCCCAGGACGCGCCCCTGGTATCAGCTGGCCAGCCAGCATCTGGGGGAGATGGTCTGGACCGAACCCTACTACGACTACACCAACGGCAACCTGGTGATCGCGCTCGCACGGGCCATCACCGACAAGGAGGGCAGGGTGCGCGGCGTCTTCGCGGTCGATGCCATCCTGGCTCCCTTCTCCGCCCAGCTGAACCGTCAGTGGAACAGCGGTTACCAGATGATCGTCAACCAGTCCGGCAAGGTGCTGGCCCATCCCGACCCGTCCCGGTTGCTCAAACCCATGACGCACCCGAGCTGGCTCTCCCGTTTCAACGGGGCGGATGGCATCTTCCTGGATCCTGAGTCGCGGCAGTTCGTGGCCTACAGCCGGCTGCCGGAGCGCAACTGGGTGCTGATCAGCGTGCTGCCGGCTTCCAGCATCCAGGCCGTGGTGGCGAGCGCCTCTCTCAACGTGCTCGGGATCATCGTCCTTGCCAGCGTGCTCTACGTGGTGCTGGCGCTGATCTGGTCCCGGTACTTCAGGCGCATGGTGGACGAGATCTCCACCCGGATCCGCGCCAGCAGGACGCAACCGGAAGGGCTGTCCCATGGGGGGATGCGCGAGCTCAGGCACGTCTATGCCGAGCTGGCCGAGGTGAGCAAGGATTACCACGAGGCGCGCCAGCAGGCGAACCTGGACAAGCTGACCGGCCTCTACAACCGCCGCTTCTTCGACGAGCGTCTGAACCGGTTGCTGCTCGATCAGCATCCCTTCTGCCTGGCCATGATCGATCTGGATGGCTTCAAGCGGGTCAATGATACCTATGGTCACCAGACCGGGGACGTGGTGCTCAAGCGGGTGTCGAGCCTGGGCGCCCGATTGCTGGGAGATCATGGCTGGGTCTGCCGCTACGGCGGCGAGGAGCTGGTGGTGCTGTTCGCCAACCCGGACGTCCACTTCTGCCTGATGCTGCTTGAGCAGTTTCGCAAGGGGGTGGAGTCACTGGACTGGCGCGAGCCCGGCCTTGGGATCACCTTCAGCGGCGGCCTGGTGGCGAGCGCCCCCGGGATGGATGCCAGGCACCTGCTGGCCATGGTCGATGCCGAGGTCTACCGGGCCAAGCGGGATGGCAAGAACCGCATCCATCTGGGGGAGGCCGCGCCGTCGAACGGCTTGCCGTCAGACGACGGCATGCTGAGCAAGGAAGAGGCCTGAGGGCCTCTTCCTCGTCTGGAGGGTCAGGCCTGCCCGGACCAGTGGAGCAGGGGCCAGCCCAGCTCCGAGGCGCACTGGCGCAGCGCGGGGGCCGGATTGACCGCATGGGGATGGCTCACCGCCCGCAGCATGGGCAGATCGTTGTGGGAGTCGCTGTAGCCAAAGCTCCCCTGCCAGGGGTTGTCCCGCCCGGCAAAGAGCTGGTTGATGCGGGCCACCTTGCCCTCACGAAAACTCAGGGTGCCGCGGGTCTGGCCGGTCAGCATCCCCGACTCTTCATCGAGCAGGATGGCGACGCAGTGATCCATTCCCAGCATCTTTGCCATGGGCGCCACCAGATGCTCGCCGGAGGCGGAGATGAGCACCAGCTCGTCGCCACGCTGGCGGTGCCACTCGATGCGCGCCAACCCCTCCGGGTAGAGGCGCTCGCGCAGCACCTGCTCGGCGAAGTGGTGGCACTGCTGATCCAGCCACTGGCACGACCTGCCCGCCAGCGGCTGAAGGGTGAAGGCCATGTACTGGTGCATGTCCATCTTGCCCTGGTGGTAGAGGGACATCATGGCCTGCTCCTCGGCGATCATGCCCGCCGGGGCCAGCTCCTGGGCCACCATGTACTCCAGCCAGAGGCTGGCGGAATCCCCGGCAATCAGGGTCTCGTCCAGATCAAACAGTGCCAGTGCCATGGGCGCTCCTCGTAGTGAAAATGGAAATGAAATGCTGCCTCATGCTACCTCACAGAGCTGATCCCGGGCCACCGCCAGGGTCACGGCGCCGCCCACCGGCCACAGATCCCGGGCCGAGCGGTTGAGGCAATCCACCGTCAACAGCCCCGCCTCGCACTCCACCTGATAGCGGATGACGTTGCCGAGCAGCTGTCGCTGGCGAACGATGCCGGGCAGGCTGGGCTCGCTGCTGGTCGCCCCGGCGGGCAGCAGGGTGATGGACTCCGGTCGCAGCGCCAGCTTGCCCTGAAAACGGGGGCCGAACAGCGACTTGCCCTGCTCGGCGCCAAGCAGGTTGTAGTTGCCGATAAAACCCGCCACAAACTCGCTGGCGGGACGGGTATAGATCTGCTCCGGCGTGCCGCTCTGAACGATGGATCCCTTGTTCATCAGGAAGATCCGGTCCGACAGGGTGAGCGCCTCCTCCTGATCGTGGGTCACGAAGAGGGTGGTGAGCTCAAGGCGCTGCTGGATCTCGCGGATCTGCTGGCGCAGGCTGCGGCGAATGCGGGCATCCAGTGCCGAGAGCGGCTCGTCCAGCAGCAGGATCCGCGGCCGCACCACCAGCGCCCGGGCCAGCGCCACCCGCTGGCGCTGGCCGCCGGAGAGCTCGGCCGGATAGCGGCGCTCGAAACCGGTCAGCTCCACCAGTGCCAGCGCCTCCTGCACGCTGGCGGCGAGCTCCCGCCCCGGCTGGGGTTTCATTTTGAGGCCGAAGGCAACGTTGTCCCACACCGTCATGTTGGGGAAGAGCGCATAGCTCTGGAACACCATGCCGATGCCCCGCTTCTGGGGCTCCTGCCAGGTGATCTCCTCACCGGCCACCCGCACCTGACCGCCATCCACCGGGGTGAGCCCGGCCAGCGCTCGCAGCAGGGTGGACTTGCCACAGCCGGAGGGGCCGAGCAGGGTCACCAGCTCCCCCTTGCGGATGCCGAATTCAATCCCCTCGAACACCCGGGTGTCGCCGTAGGATTTGTGCAGTTGATTCACTTCTAGATGGAACATGTTGATTCACCGATGAAATCTGTTGGCCGCCCAGGTGAGCAGCAGGGTCAGCAGGAAGTAGCTCATCACCAGGGCGCTGGTGAAATGGCCCGAGGTGGCACGCATGTTGTAGAGGTAGACCTGCAGGGTCTCGTAACGGGTGCCCACCAGCATGTTGGCAAACACGAACTCGCCGAGCAGGAAGGAGAGGGAGAGAAACAGCGCCGCCAGCAGCCCCTTGCGCAGGCAGGGGATCACCACCAGCAGGAAGGCGCGGGCACTGCTCGCCCCCAGCAGATGGGCGGCATCCATCAGATCCTTGAGCGGCACCCCCTGCAAACTGTTGGCCAGCGCCCGGTACATGAAGGGCAGTACCACGGTGAACCAGGTGCCGATGAGGATCCACGGCGTGCCGATAATCGGCAGAACACCGTCGGCGTAGATCTGCAGCAGCCCCACCGAGGAGACCACAGGTGGTACCGCGAAGGGCAGCAGGATCAGCAGGTTCATCCAGGGATCCAGCTTCGGGAAGTAGTAGGCCACCACCAGCACGGTGGGCACCAGCACGAGGGTCCCCAGCAGCAGGGTGGCGAAGCAGACCAGCAGGCTTCGGCCAAAGGCCGCGAGAAAGCGCGGGTCGCCCCAGAGCTTCAGATACCAGTCGAGGGTGAAGCCGTCAGGCAGCAGGGTGGCCCCCCAGCGGGTGGAGATGGAGTAGAGAAAGGTGGCCAGCAGCGGCAGCAGCAGGGTGGCCACCAGGGCCCCCAGCACCCAGCGCGGCCAGCCCGGTTTCAAATCATGCATGGGATTGCCCCTTGTTCACGTAGCTCTTTTTCAGCAGCCACTGGTTGGCGGCCGTCACCACCCCCAGCAGCACCATCAGGATCACCGCCAGCGCCGCTGCCATGTTCGGCTCGAGGAAGATGTCGCCGGAGACCAGGCTGGCCACCCGGATGGTCACCAGGTTGAAGTTGCCGGTGGTGAGGGCATAGGCGGAGGCATAGGCCCCCACCGCGTTGGCAAACAGGATGATCAGGGTGCCGAGCAGCGCCGGGGTAAGCACCGGCAGCGCCACGTGCCACACGTATTGCCCCTTGCTCGCCCCCAGCAATGCGGCGGCCTGGGGCCACTCATCCTGCAGCGCGTCGAACGCCGGGTAGAGCAGCAGCAGGGCCAGCGGGATCTGGAAATAGGTGTAGATGAGGATAAGACCCGACCCCGAGTAGAGGTTGAAGCCGTCGATGAGGCCCCAGGATTTGAGCAGCAGGGTAAGGGCGCCGTTGATGCCAAGAATGATGATGAAGGCGAACGCCAGCGGCACGCCGCTGAAGTTGCCGGTCATGGTGACAAAGGCCAGCAGCATCCGTTTGACCCGCTCGCCGCTGTGGCGCAGCGCGGCGGCCCCGAGGGTGCCGATGGCAAGCCCCGCCAGACTGGCGATACCGGCGATGCGCAACGAGTTGCCGAACGATTGCAGGTAGAAGGGGGAGCTCAAAATCTCCCGGTAGTAGCCGAGGCCCCAGCCATCCGGGGTCTGAAAGCTGCCCACCAGCACCCACACCATGGGAGCGAGCTGGAACAGGATCATCAAGAGGACGAACGGCAGCAGCACCAGGGCCGGCAGCCAGTGGCGGCGCACCTTGTGCTTGGTTGCCACGGGTTGAGCCACGAGGATCTCGGTGGTTGCAGGCATCATCAGTGCACCTCGCGCATAAAGGCAGCCTTGAGCAGCGGGGGAGCCACCGGCTTGTCGTGGGGCACCCCCAGCAGGTCGGCCATCAGGGCGCAGAGCTGGGTCTGGGCGATCGCCACCCCATCCGGCCAGCGCTCGACGAAGGCATCGCCAAACAGCCAGAGCGGCACCGCGCGCTCTTCGGGCAGGGTGCCGCCGTGGCTCAGGTCGTTGTTCATGCCGTGGTCCGAGGTGATCACCACCTGATACCCCTCTGCCAGCCACTGGGGCAGCAGATCGGCCAGCAGGCTGTCCATGCGGCGCGCCTGATTGCGGTACTGGCGGGAATCGAGGCCACACTTGTGGCCGGCATCGTCCACCCCCATCGGGTGGATCAGCAGAAAATCGGGGTCGTACTGGCTGCGCAGCCACTCGCCGTCCATCAGCAGATGGCTGTCGGGGTAGGCGTCATCCCAGTAGAAGCAGCCGTGCTGGATCGGCAGCTGCTCGTCATGAGTAAAGCGATCGCGGGCCGCCAGCCAGGGGCTCTGGTTGTAGAGCTCGCTCACCCAGTAGTAGGCCGCGGCCGCGGTGCGTTTGCCCGCGGCGCGGGCCAGATGGAAGATGGAGTCATGCAGGCTCAGGCGACTCACCCCGTTGTGGGTGATGCCGCTCGCCACCGGCGGCACGCCGGTCAGGATGCATTCGTAGAGGGGTCGGGAGAGGGACGGCAGGGCAGAGCTCAGGGTCGTATAGAGGCCCTGCTGCGCCTCCACCATGCCAGAAAGGTAGCCCATGCAATGGGCTACCTCGGCTGCCAGACCGTCCACAAGTACCACTATCACCTTGTGTTGCACTGGCCGCTCCTTACTGCATGTTGATCATGACGGTTTCCTGCCACTGGCGCGGCAGGGCCTTGGAGCTCTGCTCCCAGGCTGCATGATCCTGCACCGGCTTGGCATTGGCATACTGCTCGGCCGGCAGCAGCTTGGCCTTGACGTCATCCGGCAGAGTCACGTTGCTGCGGATGGGGCGGGCGTAGCCACGGGCCAGGTTGATTTGACCGGCATCGGAGAGGATGTATTCACGGGCCAGTTTGGCGGCGTTGGGGTTCTTGGCCCACTTGTTGATGATGGTGGTGTAACCGGCGATGACGGAGCCGTCGCTCGGGATCACCACGTCAAACTTCCTGGGGTCGATCTGGTCGCGGTAGTTTAGGGCGTTGAAGTCCCACAGCACCCCCACTTCCACCTCGCCCTTCTCGATGTTGGCTATGGTCGGGTCGTTTAGCGACAGGCGACCCTGCTTGGCCAGCTGACCGAACAGCTCCAGCGCGGGCTTGAGGTTCTTCTCGCTGCCGCCGGTGGCGTAGGCCGCCGCCAGCACGCCGTTGTTGGCCTGGGAGGCCACGCCCACGTCACCCAGGGTCACCTTGTAGTCGCCGCCCAGCAGGGATTGCCAGCTGGTGGGGGCGGCCTTGACCAGATCCTTGTTGATCAGGAAGGCGATGGTGCCGGTATAGGCCAGCATCCAGTGGCCGTCGGCGTCCTTGGCCCAGTTCGGAATGTCGGCCCAGGTGGAGGGCTTGTAGGGCTGGGTGACCCCCTGCTTGACCGCAACCGGGCCGAAGGCGCCGCCCACGTCGCCGATATCGGCGGTGGCGTTGGCCTTCTCGGCGGCGAACTTGGCGATCTCCTGGGCCGAGCTCATGTCGGTGTCCTGATGCTTAATGCCGTAGAGGCTGCCGAGCTGCTGCCAGGTGTCCTTCCAGTTGGCCCAGCTGTCGGGCATGCCGACGCTGTGGAGCTGGCCTTCGCCGCGGGCGGCTTTTTCCAGGTCCGCGATATTCTCGGCTGCATAGAGCGGCTGACTGATGGCCGCCAGGGCCAGTGCACTTGCGATCACGCTTTTCATCATCATCCCATCCCTCTGGACTAGGTCAGTTAAGGTTCGAGAGGGATGCTAGAGGGGGAATATGACGGTGGCGGGGCGCTTTGATGGCAATTTGATGACATGTCGACCTGTCACCGGGCTGTCATCCCGCGGGGGTACAACTCCGGGTGACAGCCGCTGGTCTATGCCAGCCATGAGCGACAGGAACCTGACAGTGACCGACAGCCGAATCCCCTCCAAGTGCGAACAGATTTGCCGGACCTTGCGCCGCTACATCGGCAGCGGCCAGCTGGTCCCGGGGCAGCAGTTGCCCGCCGAGCGGGCGCTCAGCGAGCGCTTTGCCACCACCCGCATCACCATCAAGGAGGCGCTTTCCAGCCTCGAAGCGGACGGCCTCATCTACCGTGCCGAGCGGCGCGGCTGGTTTGTGGCGCCGCCCAGGCTCACCTACGATCCCGCCATCCACACCCACTTTCACCAGTGGATCGGCGAGCAGCAGCGCACCGCCGAGACCCGGGTGCTGGCCCACGGCGGCGAGCTGGCCAGCAGCGAGCTGTGCAGCCGGATGGGGCTAGCCCCCTTCACGCCGCTTTATGAGATCCGCCGCCTGCGTTTCATCGACGGCCGCCCCGTGTTGCACGTCAGCCACCATCTGCTGGCGAGCCGCTTTCCCGATATCGCGAACGCCCCCCTGGCGGACTCCCTCACCGAGCTCTATGCGCAGCGCTATGGCATAGGCCAGGGCGGGGCCAGTCTAGAGATCACCCCTTCGGCGGCGCGGGGAGAGATAGCCCGCGCCCTCAATCTGGCGGAGGGGAGCGCCGTGCTGCGGTTGGTGCGGGTCAACTACGACGAGTGGGGAGCGCTGGTGGATTGCGATATCGAGCACTGGCGGCCGGATGCCATTCGCATCTGTCTGGATACACGGGTGTTGCAGCCGCTCGCAGGCAAACTACAGCAAACCCAGCTCGCCGATTAGGGAAATAGCCAGAGCACTGACGGGCACAGTGGCCATTCGCATCTGCCTCGATACCCGGGCGATACAACCGGCCTTGGGCAGATCGCAGCCAGTTCAACTTGCCGAGTAGCGGGCAGCCAGCGCCGCGGATCCCGCAGGATCCGCCGGGATCAGTTGTCGATATTGGGGATCAGATCGTCGAAGCTCTGGTAGCCGCAGTCCGCCAGTTGCAGGGACATGGTGTAGGTCTTGCTGCCCTCCCGCTGGCCGATGGCGGGACGGTTGAGCTTGAGCTCCTGGTGCCAGTACTCCTTCATGCGATCGATCAGCGCCATGGCCTCGGGTTCGTCCAGGTGAAGCTGGCACAGCGCCATGTAGTTGTTGGGCTTGTGCATGTTCTCCACCAGATAGTCCCCCAGCACCGACATGGCCTGGCGCGCCTGCTGGCGGGCGAAGCGGCTGTGCTGCTCGAAGCTGATCCGCTCGCTGATGAGGAAGTGGTAGCTGTTGTCGATGCCGAGCTGCAGGATGCCGAGCTTCTCCAGCTTGCGCAGATAGAGGTAGCAGGAGGCGTCGGTCAGGCCGTATTCGCGCTTGAGATCGATCAGGGTCTTGTCGCGCCAGAAGATGTTGGCGAGGAAGGCGTAGAGCCCGGGCTCCTTGTGGAATGCCTCGTCCTGCTCCTGGGTGAAGACGGCGCGCCGGCTCTGGGCATCCTGGGTGCGATCCAGCAGCTCCTCGAACGAGAGCCCCACCAGGTGGCAGATCTCCAGCAGGGTGTCGAATGGCAGGGAGGGCTTGTTCATCATGCGCTTCACGGTGGCGATGGAAACCCCCATGGCTTCGGCCAGGGTCTGGTAGCGGATCCCCTTGTCGGTGAGCGTCTTCTTCAGGGTGTCGAGGATGTGATTGGCCAGGGTCTGGCTGTAGGTCATGCAACTATTCCTTTATCTGCATTTTTAGTCGTGTCAGAAAATGAGTGGTTTGTCTGTATTGGGCTCAATTTTTGACACCTAGAAAAACCAGAGGAGAGTAACCCGGTGATGACGGCTGAAATGGCCTGACCAGTTGTGGTGCAAGGTGGCAGAAAGTGACACTCGGTGGTGCATATCCTTCAACCTTTCAACATTTTGCTGGTGATGCATATTACATCGCACATAATTCAACACGAATCGGATTCAATACCTTCCTGGTTGAGAAAACGATTGTTTGCTTCCAATTTAAGGGTTTTTTTAACCGCAAGGTTTTATTCTTTCCTGGCATTGAGCGGAACTCGCAAGAGGTCCGCTTTTTTTCTTTTCCCCGAATCTGAGCCCGCCGTCAAGAAAGAGAGGCGCAGTTTTGGCGCTTCCTGCGCCACCGACCCCGGGAGACAGGCCCTTATTCCCCCTTGCAGGGGAACAGCTTGGGGATCTCCCGCACCAGCCAGCTCTTGGCCTTGCCCATGGTGTCCCGCCGCCAGGCCAGCACGACCTGGATCTGGTGGCGATACTCGGGGCTGATCACCTTGAGTCTGCCCGCCTTGATGTCCTCTTCGATCCAGCTCTGCGGCATGGTGCCGATGCCGAGCCCCGCCAGCAGGGCGTCCCGTTTCTCCCCCATGGTGCTGACGGTGAGGCGCGGCTGCTTGTCCAGCAGGCGATAGGTGAGCACCGGCTTGCGCAGCGCCGTGTCGGCCACCGCGATGGCGCGATGGCGGCGCAGGGTCTCGTCCGCCAGGGGCTCGGGCTCCAGGTGCAGGGGGTGATCCGGGTGGGCGACGTAGAGCATCACCTCCTCCTGCAGCGGCTGATGCTTGATGCCGGTCAGGGTGATGTCGGGGTTGAGGGAGGAGATGAGCAGGTCGGCGCGGCCATCCTCCAGACACTCCCAGCTGCCGGCCAGCACCTCGGCCCGCAGTCGCAGCCGGGTATCCGTCAGCTCGGCCAGCCGCTCCACCAGGGGGTAGAGCGCCTGCAGGGGGACCAGGGCGTCGACGGCGATGGTGATGTCGGTCTCCCAGCCCCGGGCCAGGGCCCGGGTCTCCCCCACCAGGTGCTCGGCCGCGTCCAGCAGCACCCGGCCCCGCTCCAGCAGCATGCGCCCGGCCGGGGTGAACTTGGTCCTGTGGCCGCTGCGATCGAACAGCATGGCGTCCAGCTCGTCCTCCAGCTTCTGCACCGTGTAGCTCAGGGCGGAGGGGACCTTGCCCAGCTCGTCGGCCGCCGCCGCGAAGCTCCCACGGCGATCGATGGCATCCAGCACCCGGATCGCCTCCAGGGTCAGCGCCCGCTCCTTGTTCGATTCCTTGGCCATATCCAACCTTCAATTTTTTTGAATGTGTTTACCAGATTATCTCGCTAACAACTTATGGCAAGCCACTTTAATATTCAACCAACGCTTAGGCAGGAAGGCCAAGCGGCCAAATAAAAGGTAGTTCCGGGCTGAGACATCACAAAGAGCGATGTCTGATGTCGGTGAAAGAACAACATAGTATTTGAATGATCTCTTGCATGGATGCATTGATTCGGGCCACAGCGGCCTTGGCAATGACACAAAAACCAAGAGAGTGAAAGAACATGAAAAACGTAATCAAGATGCTGGCCGTTGCAGGCCTGATGACCGCAGGTGTTGCCCAGGCCTCCGTGCCGGCTGATTTCAATGCCGCCCCTGGCGTGCTGTTCGTCAACTGGAGCGCCACCGCCGCGATGGATGGCAAGGCCAACCCCATGCTGGAGGTGCGTGACGAGTCCGGTGATCTGCTGGCCTCCGTCCACGCCAGCCTGATGGGCACACAGCAGGTGCAGATCCCGAGCCGCACCCAGGGCAACCTGACGGTGAGCCTGGGCGACGAGAGCAGCAGCTACCGCATCCCCTTCGGTCTGGGTGACGGCCGCCAGCGTTAATGAACCACTTTGGTCAGTGAGGAGCACACCATGATGAAATTGAGAGCCGCAGAAGCACGGGGCAAGGCCAACTTTGGCTGGCTGGACGCCCGTCACAGCTTCTCCTTCGGTCACTACTATGACCCGGAATGGATGGGGCACTCGGCCCTGCGGGTCATCAACCAGGATCTGGTGGCGCCGGGTGGCGGTTTCACTACTCACCCTCACGCCAACATGGAGATCCTCACCTGCGTGCTGAGCGGCACCATAGAGCACAAGGACAGCCTCGGCCACGCCGAGCAGATCCCGGCGGGGGATTTCCAGCTGATGAGCGCAGGGTCCGGCATCCGGCACAGCGAGTACAACCCCTCGCACACCGAGCCGCTCTCCCTGCTGCAAATCTGGATCGAGCCGAACGAACACGGCACGACTCCCGGTTATCAGCAGAAGAAGATCGAAAGCAAACCCGGCATGACGCTGGTGGCGTCGCCGGATGGCGAGGCAGGATCCTTCAGGATCCGCCAGCAGGCTAAGGTATGGCGGCTGCAGCTCGCCGAAGGGGAGACCCTCGAGTGGGCATTGCAAGGACGTCATGGTTACCTGCATATGATTTCAGGGGAGCTGACTGGCAACGGTCTGGCTGCCCGACCCGGCGACGGCCTGCTCAGCCGTGACGAGTCGTCCTGGGTGCTCAAGGCTTCGAGCGAGAGTGAAGCCCTGCTGTTTGATCTGCCTTGATAGATAAATCTCGGCGAAATGAATGAGTTAACAATTAGCTCTTACACTGTTAATACCATGATGGTAAGCAAAGGAATCTGACGATGGACAAGATGAAAGATGTGGCACTGCTGGTGGGTCGTGTACTGCTGGCGCTGATGTTCGTGATTGCAGGCTGGGGCAAGATCGGCGGTTACGCCGGTACCCAGGGCTATATGGAAGCCATGGGCGTGCCCGGGTTCATGTTGCCCCTGGTGATCCTGCTGGAGCTGGGTGGCGGCCTCGCCATAGTGCTGGGCCTGTTTACCCGCAGCCTCTCCGTGCTGCTGGCCGGTTTCACCCTGATGGCGGCCTTCATCTTCCACTATCAGCCTGCGGATCAGATGCAGATGCTGATGTTCATGAAGAACCTCTCCGTGGCCGGTGGCTTCCTGGCCCTGGCGGCGGCCGGTGCAGGGGCCTTCAGCCTGGATGCCCGCCTCGGCAAGAACTGGTAATACCCCGCAAGTTCGAGTTTTCCAACGCCTTTTGGCCGGTGCCCCGCACCGGCTTTTTTATGCCCGTTCGCGGGCCTATGGCATTTGTGTGACGGCGCCCCGTTCCGGGGCAACAAGCGCCTTTTGCATCTTCTCCCCCGATCCCCGACAATCCCGATTCGTGTGAAGTGACGGGAATGCCAGACATTTTCCGGCGCGCACCCCTCTTCATGAAATCGGCGGGAGTCGTCCATGTTTACCCTCTACCACTCCAATCAGCTGGATCTGCTCAAGGAGCTGCTGGTGAGCCGCATCCGGCAGTCCCCCCTCGACCACCCCTTCGATCGGGAGCAGATCCTGGTGCAGAGCCCGGGCATGGCCCAGTGGCTCAAGCTGGAGCTGGCCAAGGCGTTCGGCATCGCCGCCAACATCGACTTTCCCCTGCCCGCGAGTTTTATCTGGGAGATGTTCACCCGGGTGCTGGCGGATGTGCCCCGCCAGAGCCCCTACAACAAGGGCGCCATGAGCTGGCAGCTGATGACCATATTGCCCGCCCTGCTCGATCGCCCCGCCTTCGCCCCGCTGGCCGCCTATCTGGGGGGCAGCGAAGGGGAGGCGCCGGAACAGGTGCGCCTCTGGCAGCTCTGCCAGAAGGTGGCGGATCTGTTCGACCAGTACCTGGTCTACCGGCCGGACTGGATCGCCCGTTGGGAACAGGGGGAAGGCCTGGGGCTCGAATTGGCCGGGGTCAGCGGTCAGGATTGGCAGCCGGAGCTCTGGCGCGAGCTGGTGGCCCGCACCCTGGCCCTTAGCCCAAGCGGCTACCACCGCGCCAACCTCTACGAGGAGTTTATCCACGAGTTGGCGCGCAGCGCCGAACTGCCGGGCAAGCTGCCCCGACGGGTGTTCGTGTTCGGCATCTCGGCCCTGCCGCCGCGCTACGTGGAGGCCCTGCTGGCCCTCGGCAGCCGCGCCGAGGTGGAGGTGCACCTGTTCGTCACCAACCCCTGTCGCTACTACTGGGGGGATCTGCTGGACAGAAAGACCCTGGCGCGGCTGGAAAACAGGCTCAAGCCCGGCACGGATCTCGAGACCCTGCAGGGCCCCGCCAACCCACTGCTCGCCTCCATGGGCAAGCTGGGGCGCGACTACCTGCATCAGCTGATGGAATTGGAGGTGCCTCAAATAGACGCCTTCGTCGATATCGACGACACCAGCTTGCTGCGCGCCATCCAGAAGGACGTGCTGGAGCTGGCCGAACGGGGGGCAGGCGAGTTCAGCCTCGATGCCAGCCACCACAAGAGCCCCGTCAGCCTGGATGACGGCTCCCTGCAGATCCACGCCTGCCACGGCCCCATGCGGGAGCTCGAGGTGCTGCACGACCGCCTGCTGGCGCTGTTCGAGCTGGATCCCACCCTCACCCCCAAGGACGTGGTGGTGATGATGCCGGACGTGAACAGCTACGGCCCCTACATCCAGGCCGTCTTTGGCAAGGAGAGCGGCGGCGCCCGCGGCCGGATCCCCTTCGCGATCTCCGACCGGGCGGCGAGCCAGGAGAGCCCGCTGCTGCAGAGCTTCCTCGCCCTGCTCAGGCTGCCGAACGCCCGCTTCGGGGCGGGGGAGCTGCTCGCCATTCTCGAGGTGCCCGCCGTGCTGCGCCGCTTCGAGCTGGACGACGACGAGTTCAACCAGCTGCGGCGCTGGGTGCAGGAGACCGGCATCCGCTGGGGGCTGGACGACGGCTACCCGGAGCGCTTCGATCTGCCGCGTCTGTCCGGCAACAGCTGGCTGTTCGGCCTGCGCCGCATGCTGCTCGGCTTCGCCATGGGGGACGGCGAGCCCGTGGCCGGGATCCTGCCCTATGCGGACATCGAGGGTCAGCAGGGGCTGGCGCTGGGCAAGCTCGCC
This sequence comes from Aeromonas sp. R7-4, assembly GCF_040908055.1. Taxonomy (NCBI): domain Bacteria; kingdom Pseudomonadati; phylum Pseudomonadota; class Gammaproteobacteria; order Aeromonadales; family Aeromonadaceae; genus Aeromonas; species Aeromonas sp. R7-4. Next base: position 7,636 of record NZ_JBFODA010000045.1, on the reverse strand, counting down.
TGGTTCGTCGACTCCCTGGCGGAATTTCTGCCCCGGCTGCAACAGGCGCAGCCGCTGCCCGAGTGGCACGCCTGCCTCAACGCGCTGCTGGATCGCTTCTATCTGGCCGACGAGGACGAGGAGCGCCAGCTCCAGCTCATCCGCAGCCAGCTCACCGACTGGCAGGCCCAGCTCGGCGAGGCCCGTTTCGAGCAGGCCATCAGTGCCGACCTGTTGCAGGACTACCTCGGCAGCGTGCTGGGGGAGTCCCGCTCCAGCCAGCGTTTCCTCGCCGGTCAGGTCAACTTCTGCACCCTGATGCCGATGCGCTCCATCCCCTTCCGTCAGGTCTGCCTGCTCGGCATGAACGACGGCGTCTACCCGCGCACCCTGCCCCCCATGGGCTTCGATCTGATGGCGGTGGCCGGTCGGCGCGGGGACAGATCCCGCCGGGATGACGACCGCTACCTCTTCCTCGAGGCGCTGCTCAGCGCCCAGCAGGGGCTCTACATCAGCTATCAGGGGTTCAGCGCCCAGGACAACAGCGAGAAGGTGCCCTCCGTGCTGCTGGCGGAGCTCATCGACTATGTGCGCCAGGGCTTCGTGTTGGCGGGGGACGAGGAGCTCGACGACGAGAGCTCGGGGCGCAGACTGCTGGAGCACCTCGTCACCCGGCATCCGCTCACCCCCTACAGCCCGGCCTACTTCCACCCCGAGCCCGGCTCCGGCCTCTTCACCTATGCCGCCGACTGGCTGCCGGCCCTGAGCCCGGAGCGGGGGGCCGCCAACTTCCAGAGCGGCGATCTGCCCCTGCCTCCCGAATGGGGCAGGGAGCAGGGGCTGGAGCTGGCGGAGCTGCTGCGCTTCTATCGCCAGCCCGCCCGTTACTTCCTCAATCGCCGTCTCAAGGTGTGGTTCGAGCTGGAGGAGGCGACCATCGAAGACAGCGAACCCTTCGAGCTGGACGGCCTGCAGCACTATCAGCTCAAGGCGCTGCTGCTGGACGCCCATCTGACCGAGGGGGACAGTGAAATACGGCGCGAACGGTTGCAGCTGACCGGCCTGCTGCCGCAAGGCTGGTTCGGCAGCCTGCTGCTGGAGGATCTGGACGGCGAGATGGGCAAGCTGGCGGCGCGGCTGCGTCCCTGGGTGGCGGCCAATGAGGCAGACAAACAGGCGGTGGAGATCGACATCGCCCTGACCCAGGGCCAGCTCCAGGGGTGGGTCGACACCCAGAAGGGGCGAGCGCTGGTGGTCAAACCCGGCAGCTTCAACGGCAAGGATCTGCTGCTGGCCTGGATCCAGCACCTCTGCCTCTCATTGAGCTGCGCCCCCGGCGACACCCTGCTGTTCGATGCCAAGCAGAGCCTGCGACTGCCGAGGCTTGCGGCGGACGAGGCGCGGCCCAAGTTGGCGGCCCTGGTCGCGCTCTGGGCCCAGGGAATGAAGCGGCCGCTGCCCTTCTTCCCGAGCACCGCCTGGGAGTGGCTCAAGGCGATCGAGCAGGATCCGGCAAAGCCGGAGGAGGCCGACAAGGCGGCACTTGCCCGCTTCAACGGCGGCTACATGGTGACGGGGGAGGGGCAGGACCTCTACGTCGCCCGCTGCTTCCCGGAACTCGATGACGAGGTGCTGGCCCAGTTGCAGGGGCTGGCCCGTGAACACCTGACCCCGCTCCATCAGGCACTGGAGGAGTTGCAATAATGGCTAACCCGCTCAATCCCCTGCGTTTTCCCCTCTATGGCGAGCGGCTGATCGAGGCCTCCGCCGGGACCGGCAAGACCTACACCATCGCCGGCCTCTATCTGCGCCTCTTGCTGGGCCACGGCCCGGTTATCGAACAAGCAGGCGAAGAGGGGGGAGACGCCGGTCAGCCCTGCGCCCACGAGCGGCCCCTGTCGGTGACCGAGATCCTGGTGGTGACCTTTACCGAGGCGGCCACCGCCGAACTGAGGGGGCGGATCCGCGCCCGCATCCACGAGGCGCGCCTCGCCTTTATGCGCGGCCAAAGCACGGATGCCCTGCTGGCCCAACTGCTGGCGGAGGTGGAGGATCACGACCTGGCGGCCCGTCGCCTGCTGGCCGCCGAGCGGCAGATGGACGAGGCGGCGGTCTTCACCATCCACGGCTTCTGCCAGCGGATGCTCAGGCAGAACGCCTTCGAGTCGGGCGCCCTCTTTGAAACCGAATTTTTGACCGACGACAGCCGGCTCCGGCTGCAGGCGGTGAGCGACTACTGGCGCGCCGAGTTCTATCCGGTGGATCAGCCCCTGGCCCGGGCGGTACGAAGGCTCTGGCCGAGCCCCGCCGCCCTGCTGCGGGAGATGGGGAGCTGGCTCGACAACGACGAGCTGGAGATGCGCCCGCCGGCGGGGGACGAGACCCTGGCCGAGCGGCACAGCGTCGCCATGGCCCGCATCGGGGCGGTGAAAGCCGGGTGGCTGGCGCAGACGGACGAGATCCGCCGCCAGACCGAGGGGCAAGTAAGCCGCTACACCGGCAAGAACTACGAAGGGTGGCTTGCCAAGATCGGCGACTGGGCGCAGGACGAGACCAGTGGTTACGTCCTGCCCAAGGAGCTGGAGCGCTTCGGCCAGACGGTGCTGGAGGAGAACCTCAAGAAGGGGGGCGCAGTGCCGACCCTGCCGCTCTTTGGCGAGATAGACGCCCTGCTGGCGAGCCGACCCGGTATTCGGGATCTCATCCTGCAGCGGGCGGCCAGGGTGGTGCGCAGCCGAATGCAGGAGAGCAAGCGCCAGGCCCATCAGCTCTCCTTCGACGATCTTCTGCGGGATCTCGACGGGGCGCTCGGCTCGGGCCTGGGGGAGCGGCTGTGCGAACGCATCCGCGCCACCTACCGGGTCGCCATGATCGATGAATTCCAGGATACCGACCCCCAGCAGTACCGCATCTTCCACCGGCTTTACGGCGGCCATCGGGACACGGCGCTGCTGATGATCGGCGACCCCAAGCAGGCCATCTACGGCTTTCGTGGCGCCGACATCTTCACCTACATCCAGGCCAGGCGAAATGTGAGCGCCCACTACACCCTGGGGCGCAACTACCGCTCAAGCCGCGCCCTGGTGGCGGCGGTCAACGGCCTGTTCGAGCGGGCGAAGGATCCCTTCATCTACGAGGCGGACATCCCCTTCCTGCCGGTGGAGGCGCAGGGCAAGAGCCGGGCGCTGCTGATCGAGGGTCAAGCCGCCCCTGTGCTGCACTGCTGGCAGCTCACAGGTCAGCCCACCTTCAACAAGGGGGAGTACCAGAGCAGGATGGCCCGCGCCACGGCGGCGGAGATCCATCGCCTGCTCAGCCTGGCCCGGGAGGGCAAGGCGATGCTCGGCAGCGAGCCGGTCAGGGCCGGGGATATCGCCGTGCTGGTGCGTACCGGCGCCGAGGGCAAGCTGGTGCAGCAGGAGCTGGCGCGCCTTGCCATCGCCTCCGTCTATCTGTCGAACCGCGAGAGCGTGCTGGCCCAGGTAGAGGCGCGGGAGATCCTGCTGATCCTTCACGCCTGTCAGAACCCGAGCGATGAGCGAAGCCTGCGGGCGGCGCTCGCCACCGGCCTGTTCGATCTCGATGCCAGGGCCCTGGACGCGCTGGCCTCTGACGAGCGAGCCTGGGAGAGCGCGGTGCAGGAGTTCATGGAGTACCGCAAGATCTGGCACCGCCACGGGGTGCTGGCCATGTTGCGGGCCCTGCTGCACGGGCGCAACCTCGCCGCCTCCCTGCTGGCGAGCCCCTACGGGGAGCGGCGGCTGACCAACTTCCTCCATCTCGGCGAACTGCTGCAACAGGCGAGCGGCGAGCTGGACGGGGAGTACGCCTTGCTGCGCTGGCTGGGGGAGGCGGTGAGCCAGCCCAACGGTCAGGACGGGGAGCAGATACTTCGCCTCGAATCCGAGCGCAAGCTGGTGCAGATCGTCACCATCCACAAGTCCAAGGGGCTGGAGTACCCGCTGGTCTTCCTGCCGTTCATTTGCAGTCACCGCGCCGCCGACACCCCCCTGTTCCACGAAGCGGGGGAGGCGGGCAATCGCACCGTGCTCGATCTCACCGGCGCCGAGGAGTCCCTGGCCGAGGCCGACAAGGAGCGCCTCGCCGAAGACTTGCGCCTGCTCTACGTGGCCCTGACCCGGGGGGTCTATGCCACCTGGCTCGGGCTGGCGCCGGTGCGCTCCGGGGCGGGCAAGTCGGAGAAGACCGACCTGCACCGCACCGCCATCGGCTACCTGCTGCAAAAAGGCGAAGAAGGGGACGCCGCCACCCTGGCCACCGCCCTCACCGAGTTGGCCCAGGCCCTGCCCGGGGTGGCCGTCGGTGAGCCCTCGCTCACCCGCCCGGCCCCGCTGCCCGTCGAAGAGGAGCAACTGGGGGAACCCAAAGTGCGCGAGTTCAAGGGCCAGCTTGAGCGGGACTGGTGGATCAGCTCCTACTCCGGGCTCGCGGCCCAGGGCAACGGCCACGGCAAGGGGGTGCTGGCCAACCCCGGTTTCGACGACGAGGTGGCCACCGAGGCCGCCGCCACCGTGCAGGACGAGGAGGCGCCAGCCCCTTCCATCTTCACCTTCCCCAAGGGGGCGCGCCCCGGCACCCTGCTCCACAGCCTGTTCGAGACCATCGACTTCCAGATCGCGGGGGGCGAGCCGCTGGCAGAGCATATCGCCGCCCTGCTGGCCCAGGAGGGGTTCGACGAGGGCTGGGCCCCCGTGTTGCAACAGCAGGTGGAGGCGGTGCTGGATACCCCCCTTGAGACCGGTCTTGGGGATCCGGTGCGGCTGCGGGATCTGGCCCCCGAGCGCAAGCAGGTGGAGTTGGAGTTCTTCCTGCCCATGGGGCGGGTGACGGCCCCGGCGCTGACCGCGCTCTGCCAGCGGCACGACCCCCTGTCGCGGGGCGGCAAGCCGCTGGGCTTTGCCACCGTGCAGGGCATGCTCAAGGGCTTTATCGACCTGGTGTTCGAGTGGCAGGGGCGCTGGTATCTGCTCGACTACAAATCGAACCACCTTGGCATGAGCCCCGCCGATTACGGCCGCCCGGCGCTGGAGTCGGCCATGGTGGAGCATCGCTACGACCTGCAATACCAGCTCTACTCGCTGGCGCTGCACCGGCTGCTCGCCCTGCGGCTGCCGGGCTACGATTTCGACCGGCATTTTGGCGGGGTCTTCTATCTCTTCCTGCGCGGCATGCCCCAGGGGGGCATTTTCCATGCCCGGCCCAGCCGGGAGCTGGTGCTGGGGCTGGATCAGCTGTTTAGGGAAGGGGATGGCTCGGGCGCCATTTCCTCAGACGCATTGAACGAGGCAGAACTATGAGTGGCGGCATAAAGAGCGACGTTGTGATCGAACGGCTGAAAGCCCTGGCGCTGGCGGGGCGTATCCGCCAGCTTGATCTGCAATTTGCCAGGCTGGTGGCCGACCTGGGCGGCAGCCCCGAGCTGGTGCTGGGGGCGGCGCTCGCCTGCTTCGAGCTGGGGCGCGGCCATGTCTGCCTGCCGCTGGCGATGCTATCTGCCGGATCCCTGCGCCCCTTCGGGCTGGATCCGGATCAGGGCCGGGATCTGCTGGCCGATCTCGCGGATCCTGCGAGCTGGCCCGCCCTGTTTGCAGCCAGTTCGCTCGTTGGCACCGAGCAGGAGGAGGGAGCGACCCCCCGCTGGCCGCTGCGGCTCTGGCGCGATCGCCTCTACCTCACCCGCTACCACGACTTTGAGCTGGGGGTGGCCCGCCATCTGCGCGCATTAAGTGAAAGAGCCGAATGGCCGGAGATTGCCCCGGCCCTGTCGCGCCTCTTTGCCCGCGATTACGGCCTGGTGTTCGCGGCGCTGCTGAAAGTCCGCCTCGCGCCGGATTTCTCCACCCGCCACTTCGTCGAGAAGTACCTGGATCTGGTGTTCCCGCACGAGGTGGATTGGACCGCCGTGGAGTCTCTGCTGGGGAGCGCCCAGGCGGCGAACGAGCTGGAGCGGCTGGATACCCTGGTGCCCGAGGCGCTCTGCTGCAACGGCCAGAAGCTGGCGGCGGCCACCGCGGCGGCGCGCCCCTTCGCGGTCATCTCCGGCGGCCCCGGCACAGGCAAGACCACGACTGTGGCCAAACTGCTCGCCATCCTGGTGGAGACCGGCCTGCAATTGGGCAAGGCCCCGGCGATCCGGCTGGTGGCCCCCACCGGCAAGGCGGCGGCGCGCCTCACCGAGAGTATCGGTTCTGCCCTGCAGGCCCTGGATCTGCCCCCCGAGTGGCGTGATGCCATCCCCACAGAGGCGGGCACCCTGCACCGGCTGCTCGGGGTGATCCCCGGGCGCAGCCAGTTCCGCCACCACAGAGGCAACCCGCTGCACCTGGACCTGCTGGTGGTGGACGAGGCCTCCATGGTGGACCTGCCGATGATGGCGCGCCTGCTGGATGCGCTGCCCAGCCACGCCCGCCTGATCCTGCTCGGCGACAAGGCTCAGCTTGCCTCGGTGGAGGCGGGGGCCGTGCTCGGCGATATCTGCAGCTTTATCGAACAGGGCATCAGCCCGGCGCAGGCGGACTGGCTCTCCCGCCAGACTGGCTACCGCTTGCAGGGCTCGCCCGCCGGGGCACCGGTGCGCGACAGCCTCTGCCTGCTCTCCAAGAGCTGGCGTTTCGATCAGCATTCGGGCATAGGCCAGTTGGCGCGGGCCTGCAACGGCGGCGACGGGGCGGCGGTGGAGGCGGTCTGGAGCGCAGGATTTGGCGACATCAGCCTGCACCCCTGGGCCGGGGAGGCCTATGACGAGTTGATTGCCCAGGGGGTGGCCGGTTACGGCAGCTATCTGAAGGCGGCCCGCGCGGGGGAGGCGCCCGCCGCCGTGTTCAAGGCATTCAACGGCTTCCAGATCCTCTGCGCCCTGCGGGATGGCCCTTTCGGAGTGCAGGGTCTCAACGAGCGGCTCGAATTGGCCCTGTCACGGGCCGGGTTCATTGCCCGGGATGGCGACTGGTATGCCGGCCGCCCGGTGATGGTGGTGCGCAACGATCACGGCGTCGGCCTCTACAACGGCGACATGGGGCTCTGCCTGCCAGATGAAACCGGCCGCCTCAAGGTCTGGTTCGAGCAGCCGGACGGCACCCTGCGGGCCCTCCTGCCCAGCCGATTGCCGCCCCACGAGACGGTCTATGCCATGACCATCCACAAATCTCAGGGCTCGGAGTTTGCCCATACGGTGCTGGTGCTGCCCGACAGCCCCAGCCCGCTCCTGACCCGCGAGCTGGTCTATACCGGCATCACCCGCGCCAAGGCGCGGCTCGATCTCTACGGCGATCGCGCCCTGCTGGCACAGGCGGTGCGGAAAAAGACCGAGCGGTATTCGGGGTTGGCACAGAGGTTGGGGGAGTAAGCGATTGGACGGCGGTAAAGGAATTTACCGCCGTTTTGATTAGACCCAGTGTGTATGGAGATGGTATTCACCTGACAGTTGCCCACAAAAGGGAGTGGTCATACGGCTTCAAACCGGATAACAAAACGGTACCCCTACCGTGTTATCTGGAGTCACCGTATGACCACCAACGAGAAAGTAGCACGTCGCAAACTCAGCCTGCTAGAGCTCGCCAAAGAGCTCAATAATGTCAGCAAAGCCTGCAAGCTCATCGGCTACAGCCGTCAGCAGTTCTACGAAATTCGCCGTAAT
>NZ_JBFODA010000044.1:0-101531 GCF_040908055.1 Aeromonas sp. R7-4 | reverse complement strand
CTAGACACTTTCGAGCCGCTCGAAATATTGCTTTTCACACTCTACTGGCGATAGCCCATTGTTGAAACTGTGCCGGCGCTTGGGGTTGTAAAACATTTCAATGTAATCGAACACATCCTGCCGGGCTTCCTCGCGATCCGCATAGGTTTTACGTCGGATCCGCTCGCGTTTTAGGAGCTGGAAGAAACTCTCCGCCACCGCGTTATCATGACAATTGCCACGTCTGCTCATGCTGGCCTTAAGCCGATGATCCCGCAAAAAATCCTGCCAGTCATAGCTGCTAAACTGGCTCCCTTGGTCGGAATGAACCAGCACTTCCTGCTCCGGTCGCCGTCGCCACACCGCCATCAGTAACGCGCTGATAGCCAGCTCTCGGTCGATACGTGGCCCCATTGACCAACCAATGACTTGTCGTGAGAACAAATCCAATACCGCGGCCAGATAGAGCCAACCTTCATGGGTTCGGATATAAGTGATGTCTGTTACCCAGACCTTATTTGGCTCAGTCACATCGAACTGGCGTTCAAGATGGTTCGGTGCAACCACCGTTGGCCGGCCACCATAATGACCGGGACGGCGGCGATAACCGGTTTGTGAACGTAAACCTTCATGACGCATTAATCGCGCCACCCGGTGTTTCCCACAGGTCTCGCCCATCTCTCGCAGGTCATCCCGGATCTTGCGATAACCATAGATGCCCCCGCTTTCTAGCCAACATTGCTTGATCTGGCCAAGAAGGCGTTGGTCTTCCAGGGCTCGGGCAGATAAAGGCTGGTGCTGCCAGGCGTAATAACCGCTCGGGTGGACATTCATCATCCGACACAGTCTGCGGATGGGATGTGCGGACGCGTGCTCCCGGATGAAGGCGTACCTTACCCTGACAGCTTGGCAAAGTACGCGGCGGCCTTTTTTAAGATATCTCGCTCATCGGTGACGCGACGCAGTTCAGCCTTGAGGCGCCGAATTTCGGCTTGCTGGCTGGAGTCATCCTGTTGCTGCGCTTCGGGTTGGCTGTAGCGTTTGATCCAGACATAAAGACTGTGGCTGGAAATACCAAGTCGTTCAGCGACCTCTGCTACTGAGTAATTGCGCTCAGTCACCTGCTTGACGGCTGCCAGTTTGAATTCTTCTGTGTAACGTTGCTGCTTGCTCATAACACCTCCTGATTGACCTCAGTTTGAGGCTCTTGAGGTGTCTAGGAAAGTAGGGGCGATTCACTGCCACTGGCAATCCAGCCTCTACCTGTCTCCCTCCTGCTTAGTTGAATTACCCTTGTCTGCATGTGTCGTGCAAATCCTGAACCTCTGCAGTTTCGTCGGAGAATTCGCTGATGAGCGCCCTCGTAGCGCCTAGCGCCTGATGTGCGACCAGCAAGAGATCGGTCTTGCCAAGTTGTCGGGATGGGGTTGTGAACTTTTGCTGGTGTGTTGAAGGTGCTGGCCCGGGAGGCTGTGTCCTGCGCATTGGAACCTGTGATCTCCAATGAAGATGGGTATGCCTGACGTAGGCATAAAAGGGCAGGCAAAAGAAAAGGGGACGGCGTCTGCCGTCCCCTCAAGTCATTTCGTCCAGTCCATGAACTGCCATGCTCCCTGCAATCCTTGACTCTATCCTTTCCTTTGGAATTTCCCCTTCCCAATCCGTTGGGGTGTCCTGTGGCCTTCCTAGCCTGGCAATCGATCCTGATTGCTTCACCCTCTCCATCCTGGAGGTGTCCGTTACCACATCCCGTGGTGTTCCTTGCGTCTTCCTGACAGATAACCACCCTGGCTATCTCGCTTCATCCTGAAGCTGTTCCTGACCGCATCTTGCGGCGTCCTTTCGTCCTTGCGAGTGACTGTCCTTGCCACTCAGCCTCTTCCTGAGGTGTCCTGAGACCGCATCCTGCAGTTGTCCTGTCGATCCCTGTGATGACTATCCAAGTCATCGGCCTCATCCCGAGGTGTTCCTGATCCACGTCCTGTGGATTATTCCCTGTTTATGCGCCGTTCCTGCATCCTGCCGAACCGGCTCGTCCTTGTGAGACCCATAGTAAGGCAATCGTGTACATGTACAAGGCGGGCAAGGCGACAGGCGCAGGCCTCGGTGTGAATCATTCGTCCACTGCCAAGATTATTGTTTATTTATATCAATGGCTTAGTTGGTTTCTTTGGAAAGTATACCCTGCCCGGGATGGCTTTGCGTACGGTTCAACACTGAGGGGTCTTACAGGGGGAATGGCGGATCTCTCACAACCAAAAATCGGCAGGAAAACGATGGTACAGCCGCTTCAATCAGGGGTGTAAGAGTTCAAAATTATTTGAATATTTATGCTTTAAAAGTAGACAAAAGCCGAGATAAATCTCGGCTTTGTATTGTCTGCTGGTTTCTTTAGCTGACCCTTGTCCCAGGAGTCGGGTAGGCCTTGCGCAGTGATTCGGGAGCCAGTACTTCCAGATCGCCGCTCATGTTGTTCAGCCAGGAGCGGAACTCGGGCGTATCCTGCACTTCGGTCTCCACCACCACGCTGCGCTTGTCGTAGCGGGTCATGCGCGGATTGTGCCCAGGGATCTGCCCGTCGATCAGGGTAGGGCAGTTGGCATCGATACGGCCGACGAAGCGGATCGGGCCGCTGACGTCCTGATAACCCTGGTCGCGGATCAGCTTCTGGATGTTGAAATCCTTCGGCTGGGTCGCGCTGAAGTTGGTCAGCTCCACGTTCTTGATGTGATCGAACGGAATGCCATAGACCTTGGGATCCAGCTCGGACAGGGTGCAGAGCAGGATGGGGCCGTCGGACTGGTTCAGGATCCCGAGCGGGTTGATGCGGTCGTAGCAGAGCCACACGGTGCGCTCCTTGATGACGCGCTGGATCTCGGCGCTGAACTTGCGACCGCGCCAGAGGGCGTCGCGGATCAGGGTGCTGCGGCGGATTTCCGGGTTGCCGGCAAACGGACGCGGCGACTGATGCACGCTCTCCAGCCAGCGCTCGGCCAGTTCGCTCTGGCTGTCGCGGATCACCTGGCCGGCCTTGTCGACCAGCGGGTTCAATTCGGTCAGCACGCTCGCCGGCAGCAGTTGGCTGGCCTGATCGCTCCAGGTCTTCAGGGCCACTGCCAGAGAGAGCGGCATGATGTTGGCAAAATCGTTGAGGCCATGGCGCTCGAAGCACCAGCCATGGGGTTTGCTGCGCTCATCAGAGGTGAGGTCGAACAGCCCCATTCCGGACATCTCTTCCAGGTCCCGTTGCACGGTACGGAGGCTGACGTGAATGCCTTCCTCTTCCAGTTTTACCTGGAGCTGGCTGGCGGTCAGCTTGTAAGGGCGGTGCGGGATGCAACGCGCCAAGGTCAGTTGTCGTAACAGCTTCTTACTCATGGTGCATGCCTTCACTGGTTTAGCGTTGAGTGTATCCTAGCCATGGCCTGCGACAGTCTATGTCGCAAGTTTTGCTGCGACAACTGTCGCCATTTTCATACATAATTTCGTAAGATAATGATAAATAAAGTAAAAAATGAGATTTAAAGGTCTGTTTGGGGCTTTTTTTTGCTGAAATTAAGCCTCGGCAGGATTGTCGCCATCCTGATGGCAGAGGGGGGAATGGGGTCCGGAGCGTATCGAGAGGGGGAAATGCGGTGAGGCACCAGCCCTCACCGCCAGGGGTCATCAGGCCAGCCAGGACCAGGCAGACTTGGTGATGGCCGCACCTATCATGTAGCCGAATACCGCGATTGCGGCGATGCCGGCCACGAGTTTCTGGCCGCGGGCCGGCCGCTTGAGCGCCATGACGCCGAGACCTATGTAGACCACCAGGGCGATCAGCTTGCCCATCAGCCAGGGCTGCTGACCTGGACTCATCTGTAGGCTCACCGCCAACAGGATCCCGAACAGCAACAGGAAGGTGTCGTTGACATGGGGCAAGATCTTCAGCCACTTCTGCTGCAACCGCTCGCTGCCGCCGAGCGCCAGGCTCCAGCGGTAGACGAACAGCAGCAGGCTGACCAGGGCCAGGGTCATGTGCAGGTGTTTGAGCATGGGGTAATAGGCAATCATATTGCTTCCTTGTCGTTGTCGGGCAGACCGCTGTTCCAGTTGTGGGCGTGGGTACGCTCCTGCCCTTCCTGATCGTCTTGCAGCAGGTCGGAGAGGATTTCGCGGTATTGCAGGCTCTTGTTGATATAGGTGTGTTCGTCGTCCAGGTAGTTGACCTGTTCCCGGAGCAGCCGGTTGTCATACTGCTTGAACATCTGGCCGGCCCGCCAGGCCTGGTTGGCCCGGAATCCCAGCTGCGTCAGGGCCTCGACCCCGAGATCCACCGCCGACCCCAGGGTTTCCCGGTACACGCTGTCGATCCCGTGGCGCAGGATCTCGTGGGCGTGGGGCCTGTCCTGGGCACGGGCCAGGATCCTGAGATGCGGGAAGTGTTTCTTCACCATCTCGATCACCGCGAGAGAGGTGGCCGGATCGTTGATGGAGAGCACCAGCAGCTTGGCCTTGTGGGCGCCGGCGGCGTGCAGCAGGTCGAGCCGGCTGGCATCGCCGTAGAATACCTGATAGCCGTACTTGCGCAGCATCTCGATCTGGCTGGCGTCCTGCTCGAGGATGGTGGTGCCGATGCCATGGCCGTGCAGCAGGCGCCCCACTATCTGACCGAAGCGGCCGAAGCCGGCGATGATAACAGGGTGCTCCACCAGTTCCGGCTGCTCGTGCTCCGGCTGGTCCTCCCGGTTGCGATAGTCGAACCAGGGCTGGATCACCCTGTCGTTCAGGATCAGCAAGAGCGGTGTCAGCGCCATGGAGAGCGCCACCACCAGGGTCAGCAGGGAGATGGTCTCCCCCGGCAGCACCTTGTTCTGGGCGGCGAACGAGAACAGCACGAAGGCGAATTCCCCCCCCTGGGCCAGGGCCAGGGCGAAGGTCCAGCGCTGGCTGGGGGAGATACGAATGATGAGGCCGAGCCCCATCAGCACTCCCCATTTCAATACCATCAGACCAATCACCAGGGTCGGTATGAGCAGGGGATGGGCGGCAAACAGGCTGAAGTCGATGCCGGCCCCCACCGACATGAAGAAGAGGCCGAGCAGCAGCCCCTTGAACGGCTCTATGTCCGCCTCCAACTCGTGGCGATATTCGCTGTCGGCCAGCACCACGCCGGCGAGGAAGGAGCCGAGGGCAGGGGAGAGGCCCACCGACTCCATCAGCACGGCGATGGCGATCACCAGCAGCAGGGCGGCGGCGACGAAGATCTCCCGCATGTGGGCCTCTGCGATGGCGCGGAACACGGGCCGCATCAGGTAGTGACCCCCCAGCACTATGCCGGCGATGGCGGCCACCACCAGCAGACCGTGTTGCCAGCCCGCCAGTTCGGGGCCGCCGCCGCTGGCCACGGGCGCGATGGCGAGCAGCGGCAGTATGGCCAGGATGGGGATGACGGCGATGTCCTGGAACAGCAGCACCGCAAAGCCGGATCGGCCGCTCTCGCTCTGCATCAGCCTGCGCTCCTGCAGGCTCTGCAGCACGATGGCGGTGGAGGAGAGCGCCAGAATGAGGCCGATGGCCAGCCCCTGCTGCCAGGGCAGGCCGATGAGGGAGGCGACCCCGGTCAGGGCGGCGCTGGTGAGCAGCACCTGCAGGCCGCCGGTGCCGAGGATGGGCCCCTTCAACTGCCAGAGCAGGGCAGGACGCAGCTCCAGGCCTACCAGAAACAGCATCAGCACCACCCCGAACTCGGCGAAGTGCATCACATCCTTCTGCTCCCCCACCAGGCCGAGCAGGAAGGGGCCAATGATGATGCCCGCCAGCAGGTAACCGAGCACCGATCCCAGCCCCCAGCGCTTGGCCAGCGGCACCGCGATCACCGCGGCAGAAAGATAGATCAGGGCGTCAAACAGCAATCCGTGTCCCATCAGTGACTCCTCCGCCCTCGTTGTCTCGTCTCGCTTCGTATCATGACAGTCCCTCCAGCAGATCCCGCAGATAGGCGCTGCCGGCGAGCTGAGCCGGCGTCAGCTGTTCGTCCCTCAGGGCACAGAGCAACTGGCGATAGTCCTGGCCGCAGCGGCGCAGCGCCTCCGGGTCACGGATCTTGTGAAAGGAGTGCAGCACGAAGGGTGGCAACCAGGTCATGCCGCACAGCTGTGCGGTCTGCTGGAACGGCAGCAGAAAGTCCAGCAGGGGACGCTGGTTGTAGCCGGCGCTGCAATAGGATTCGGGAGCCCCCCCCGTGGTGATGGCAGAGAGCCACTGCTTGCCGCTGAGGGCGTGGGCTTCCGGGCCGTAGGCGTAGCCGTACTCCAGCACCAGGTCCATCCACTCCTTCATGATGGCCGGGCAGGAGTACCAGTAGAAGGGGTGCTGGAAGACGATGATGTCGTGCTCCGACAGCAGGCCCTGCTCCCGCTTCACGTCGATGAACATGTCGGGGTAGTGGTGGTAGAGGTCGTGCAGCGTGATGCCGTCCAGGCCGGACAAGGCCTGCAACAGTTGCTTGTTGGCCCGGGAACTCTGCAGCGCCGGGTGCGAGAAGATAACCAGAATGCGTTTCATGGGGTTCCTGAAGAGGTCTAGTACCGGCAAAAAAGGTGCATTGAGCAGCGACGTTATCAAGAAGCACCCTGACCTGCCAGCATCGGGTGTGAATGACACCCTCACGGGGCATGGCGAGTCCCCGGCTGTGGCCGCGTCTGGTGGTCGATGGCCGTTATCTCGCGCGCTTTTGATCTCCCTCAGCTGGCGGGCTTGACCCTCCCCCAGGGCCAGGGGTTACCATGGGCCATCATTTCGTCAATGAGTCCTGTCATGGTCCTGACCCGTCGCCAACTCGCTCGCGCCCGCCGCTGGCTCCCCCTGTGGAGTCTGCTGATGGTGCTGATGTCGTTTGGCAGCCGGGCGGCCACCGATCTCTGTACCCTGACGCCCCATTGCAGCCAGAGCGAACGCATCCTGGAGAAGGCCATGCCCTGCGGCAGCTTCACCTCGGCGCTCGCCATGACGGTGCTCACCGCCGACAGCCTAACGGTGGCCCGGCTTGAGCCGGACTCCCCGGACTTCCTCTCCCCCTCCCTGTTCATGCCGGACGCGCCGTCCGAGCGACTGGAGCGTCCTCCCCGCCACCAAGGTTGAGTCGAGTTCCCCCGTTTTTTGGGCATTTCTTCTTATCCGAGGTGAGTTATGTACAAGTCCCTGTTGCTGGCCGTGGTGGCCGGTACCCTCAGTTTTTCTGCTCTGGCAGCCGAGCAGATGACCGTCTACAAGTCCAAGTACTGCGGCTGCTGCAAGACCTGGATCAAGCACATGGAAGAGAACGGCTTCGCAGTCAAGGTCGTGGAAACCGAAGAGCTTGAACCGGTCAAGCAGCAGTACGGTATCACCCCGCAGCTGGCGTCCTGCCACACCGGGGTGGTGAACGGCTATGTGGTGGAGGGGCATGTACCCGCCGCCGACGTGCAGAAGCTGCTCAAGGAGAAGCCGGCGATCCGCGGCCTGACCATTCCGGGCATGCCCCAGAGTGCGCCGGGCATGGACATTCCGGGTCAGCCCTATGAGGTGCTGAGCATAGACAAGGAGGGCGCGACCAGGGTCTGGTCGAGCTATCCCGGCTGATGAAGGCTGGCCGTGAGCAGGCACGCTTCCATCATGTGAGGCACACCTGAGCGAGCCCGTGCCGCTCACGGTCAGGAAGGGGCCGCCATCGCGAGATGGCGGCCCTTTTTCGTCGATTTGGGGGGAAAGTCAGGGGATCGCTTGCAACCCCGGGCGACAAGGGGCAGATTGATCGCCAATTTATTTTCTCAGGGACAGTGCACCCTTTCGCCAGCCTGGTCACCGCATCGGCGGTACGGGTGGCGGCGTGTGCCGTCGATGTCTGGCGTTCCCCCGGGCCGCCAGCCCTGTTACTGCGCAGAGGATGCGACATGTTCACCTTTTCCCGAGGGTTGCTGCTGGCTTGCCTGCTGGTCGCCCCCTCTTCCCATGCCAATGAAGAGTCCACCATGCCTACAAGCGATACCTCCCTCCCGTCCGCCATTGTTCCCCCGGTGGCGGCCAAGCATCCCCATCCACTCAAGAAGCACGGGGACACGCGGGTCGACAACTACTACTGGTTGCGCGATGACGAGCGGCAGAAACCCGAGGTGCTGGACTATCTCAAGGCCGAAAACGCCTACACCGAGGCCATGCTCAAGCCGGCCAAGCCGCTGCGTGATCAGCTCTACCAGGAGATGGTGGCCCGCATTCCCCAGCAGGACGAGTCCGTTCCCTATGTGAAGAACGGCTACCGTTACCAGACCCGCTACGAGCCGGGCAAGGAGTACGCCATCTACTCCCGCAGCAAGGTGGAGGGGGACGAGGCGCCCAGCCTGCTGCTGGACGGCAACCAGCGGGCCGAGGGGCACGACTTCTATTCTCTGGGAGCCCTGGAGGTGAGCCGCAACAACCGCTGGCTGGCGGTGGCGGAGGACTTCCTCTCCCGCCGTCAATACAAGATCCAGTTCCTGGATCTGGAGAGCGGCAAATGGGCCGCCGACGTCCTCGAGAACACCTCGGGCAACCTGGTGTGGGCCAACGACAGCAAGACGGTGTTCTATGTGCGCAAGCACCCCCAGACTCTGCTGCCCTATCAGGTCTATCGCCACACCCTCGGCACGGATCCGGCCAAGGATCAGCTGGTCTACGAGGAGAAGGACGACAGCTTCTACGTCAGCCTCTACGCCACCACCTCGGAAGACTTCATCGTCATCGCCCTCTCCAGCACCACCACCAGCGAGGCGCGCCTCATCGACGCCAATGTGCCGGGTCAGACGCCGCGCCTGTTCCTGCCGCGCCAGGTGGACCACGAATACAGCCTGGATCACTACCGCGGCCGCTTCTACGTGCGCTCCAACAAGGACGGCAAGAACTTCGGCCTGTACGAGACCAGGGAGAGCCCGGTGGATCGCTGGAAGGCAGTGATCGCCCCCAATCCCGACGTGCTGCTGGAGAGCTACGCCCTGTTCAGGGACTGGCTGGTGCTGGAGGAGCGCAGCCAGGGGCTGACCCGGCTGCGTCAGGTCAACTGGCAGAGCGGCGAGCAGAAGGAGATCGCCTTCGACGACCCCGCCTACGTCACCTGGCTCGCCTACAACCCTGAGCCGGAGACGAGCGCCCTGCGCTATGGCTACTCCTCCATGACCACGCCGTCCTCCACCTATGAGCTCGACATGGACAGCGGCAAGCGCACCCTGCTCAAGCAGCAGCCGGTGGCGGGGTTCAAGGCGGACCAGTATGTCAGCGAGCGGCTCTGGATCGCCGCCCGCGACGGCGTCAAGGTGCCTGTCTCCCTGGTCTATCGCAAGGACAAGTTCAAGCAGGTCGGCCAGAATCCGCTGCTGGTCTATGGCTACGGCTCCTACGGCGCCAGCATGGATCCGGACTTCAGCAGCTCGCGCCTGAGCCTGCTGGATCGCGGCTTCGTCTACGCCATCGCCCACGTGCGGGGCGGCGAGGAGCTGGGCCGCGCCTGGTATGAAGACGGCAAGCTGCTGAAGAAGCAGAACAGCTTCCACGACTTCATCGACGTGACCGAGGCGCTGGTGGCCCGGGGCTATGGCGCCAGAGATCAGGTCTACGCCATGGGGGGCAGCGCCGGCGGCCTGCTGATGGGGGCCGTCATCAACCAGGCGCCCCAGCTCTACCGCGGCGTGGTGGCCCAGGTGCCCTTCGTCGACGTGGTCACCACCATGCTGGACGAGTCCATTCCCCTCACCACGGGCGAGTACGACGAGTGGGGCAACCCGAACCAGAAGCGCTACTACGACTACATGCTGGCCTACAGCCCCTACGATCAGGTCAAGGCCCAGGCCTACCCCAATCTGCTGGTCACCACAGGGCTGCACGACTCCCAGGTGCAGTACTGGGAGCCCGCCAAGTGGGTCGCCAAGCTGCGGGAGCTGAAGACGGACGACAACCTGCTGCTGCTCAGCACCGACATGGACGCCGGTCACGGCGGCAAGTCGGGGCGCTTCAAGGCCTATGAGGACATCGCCCTGGAGTTCGCCTTCATCCTGGAGCTGGCCGGCAGCAAGGCGTGACTGCCTGGGTCGGATGAAAACGATTTGTAACTAAGCCCCGATCGGGCCGCCGGCGAAGGCGGTCGATCGGGGTTTCTGCATCCAGGTGGCGGCGACGACATCGAGATGGTGTTTATGCTGGATATGGCCGTCATTTCGATAGAACACACCAGAATGGGAACCCTTGCCAGTCAAGGGTTACGAAAGAATCTGCCCACGTTTTTATTGCTTCCATTCGATGGCGCATCTAATTAATCTGCGGCAGAGAAATTGATGATCCGCTTCAAAATTCTCGCTATTTAAATCCACCATTTTGCTGTTTTGTTTGATTTATGTTGGCGCCATGTGCTTAATCGGGGGCGTTAACTCTTTTGAACTGGCCAGCCGTGGTCAGATCACCTCCGATC
This sequence comes from Aeromonas sp. R7-4, assembly GCF_040908055.1. Lineage (NCBI taxonomy): Bacteria > Pseudomonadati > Pseudomonadota > Gammaproteobacteria > Aeromonadales > Aeromonadaceae > Aeromonas > Aeromonas sp. R7-4. The sequence continues at coordinate 91,099 of NZ_JBFODA010000044.1, read as the reverse complement.
GGCATGACGCCGATTATCTCACCGCAGGATGATGGTGGCTGATGGCAGGGCGCTCGCCGCTCGACCATTTCCTCGTACGAGGCTGTACAGGCAGATCCGGTCTTGATGCGGGTCCGTCTCATATTCACCCGGGAATCGGGTGGGATAAATCAATGAAAAGGATGAAGAACATGAAAGGATTATCCTTGGCGTGCGCCCTGTCGGCTGCCCTGGTCGGTGTCTCTTTTGGTGGTCCGGTACAGGCGCAGGAGCGCTTCGTGACCATAGGCACCGGCGGTCAGACCGGCGTCTACTATGTGGCGGGCCAGTCCATCTGCCGCTTCCTCAACCGCGGCGCCGCCGATCACCAGATCAAGTGCAACGCACCGGCCAGTGGCGGTGGTGTGGCCAACGTCAACGGCATCCGCTCCGGTGAGTTCAACTTCGGCATCATGCAGTCCGACCACCAGTACAAGGCGATGAAGGGCGTAGAGCCGTTCAAGGCCGAAGGGGCCATGGACGACATCCGCGCCGTCTTCTCCCTGCAGAGCGAAGTGTTCACCATCCTGGCCCGCAAGGATGCCAAGGTCGCCGGCTTCGACGATCTCAAGGGCAAGCGCGTCAACATCGGCAACCCGGGTTCCGGCCAGCGGGACACCTTCGAAGAGATCATGGCCGTCAAGGGCTGGGACAAGTCCGCCTTCAGCCTGGTCTCCGAGCTCAAGCCCGCCGAGCAGGCCTCCGCCCTGGGTGACAACAACATCGACGCCATGAGCTACTTCGTCGGCCACCCGAACGGCGCCATCCAGGAAGCCTCCACCACCACGGACACCGTGCTGGTGCCGGTGACCGGCCCCGAGATCGACAAGCTGCTGGCCGAGAAGAGCTACTACAGCAAGGCCGAGATCCCCGGTGGCCTCTACAAGGGCAGCCCGAACCCGACCCCGTCCATCGGCGGCAAGGCGGTGCTCTCCACCAGCGCCAAGGCCGATCCGGAAGTGGTCTACCAGCTGGTCAAGTCCGTGTTCGACAACCTGGATCGCTTCAAGCGCCTGCACCCGGCCTTCGCCGACCTGAAGGAGGCCGACATGATCAAGGTGGGTCTCTCCGCCCCGCTGCATGAAGGCGCGGTCCGCTACTACAAGGAACGTGGCTGGATGTAATCCGGCTGCGGCTTCGGATGTGCCCCGGACTCGCTCCTCCTTAGGGGGAGCGAGTCCCGTTTATTGCAGCACCAACAGAGTCACACTATGCAGCAAACACAACAACAAGAGGCGCTCTCGGCCGAGGAGCTGATCGCCCAGGACGTGGGCGCCCGCCTGCCGGTCGGCGCAATGAGCTGGATCATCGCGGGCCTCGCGCTGGTCTGGTCCCTGTTCCAGCTCTGGATCGCCTCGCCACTGCCGTTCTCCCTCGGCGTCGGCGTGCTCAACGACACTGAAACCCGCTCGATCCACCTGGCCTTCGCCATCCTGCTCGCCTATCTGGTGTTCCCGGCTCTGCGCACCTCGCCGCGGGATCGGGTGCCCCTCGCCGACATCGCCCTCGGCCTCGTCGGCGCCGCCGTCGCCAGCTACCTGTTCGTCATGTATGACCAGCTGGCCCAGCGCCCCGGCAACCTGACCTCCATGGACTTCGCGGTCGCCTGCATCGGCATCCCGCTCCTGCTGGAAGCCGCCCGCCGAGCCCTGGGCCCGGCCCTGGCGGTCATCGCCATCGTCTTCCTGGCCTACAGCCTGGCCGGCCCCTGGATGCCCTCCCTGCTGGCCCACCGCGGGGTGAGCCTGCACGCCCTGGCGAATCACCAGTGGATCACCACCGAAGGGGTGTTCGGTATCGCCCTCGGGGTCTCCACCAGCTTCGTCTTCCTGTTCGTGCTGTTCGGTGCCCTGCTCGAGCGTGCGGGTGCCGGTCACTACTTCATCCAGCTCGCCTTCAGCCTGCTGGGTCACCTGCGCGGCGGCCCGGCCAAGGCGGCCGTGGTGGCCTCGGCCCTGACCGGGGTCATCTCCGGCTCGTCCATTGCCAACGTGGTCACCACGGGCACCTTCACCATCCCCATGATGAAACGGGTCGGCTTCTCCAAGGAGAAGGCCGGTGCGGTGGAAGTGGCCTCCTCGGTCAATGGCCAGATCATGCCCCCCGTCATGGGCGCCGCGGCCTTCCTGATGGTGGAGTACGTGGGCATTCCCTACGTGGAGATCATCAAGCACGCCTTCCTGCCGGCGGCCATCTCCTATATCGCGCTGCTCTACATCGTCCATCTGGAGGCGCTCAAGCTCGGCATGGAGCCCATCGGCAACCGCCAGCCGCGCCCCTGGCTGCGCCGCCTGACCGGCTTCGCCTTCGGTGCCGCCCTCATCAGCGGCCTCTCCATGGCGGTCTACTACGGCCTGGGCTGGCTCAAGCCGGTGCTGGGCGACCATGCCCTGCCGGGGATCAGCCTGCTGCTGGCCGTCGCCTATCTGGGGCTGCTCAAGATAGCCGCGAGCAACGCACCGCTGCCTGCCGAGGATCCGGACAAGCCCCTGGACAAGCTGCCCGAGACCCGCTCCGTGCTGCTCTCCGGCCTGCACTTCCTGCTGCCCGTGGTGGTACTGGTGTGGTGCCTGATGGTGGAGCGCCTCTCCCCCGGGCTGTCGGCCTTCTGGGGCTCGGTGATGCTCATCATCATACTGCTGACCCAGCGGCCGCTGCTGAACTGGCTGCGCACCGACGGCAAGCATGACTACGGCACCTTCACCGACGGCGTGGTGGACCTGCGCGAGGGGCTGATCGCCGGCGCCCGCAACATGATCGGCATCGGCATCGCCACCGCCACCGCCGGCATCATCGTCGGGGCCGTCTCCCAGACCGGCGTCGGCCTGGTGCTGGCGGATCTGGTGGAGTTCCTCTCCATGGGCAACCTGCTGCTCATGCTCATCCTCACCGCCCTGCTGAGCCTGATCCTCGGCATGGGGCTGCCGACCACCGCCAACTACATAGTGGTGTCGAGCCTGCTGGCGCCGGTGATCGTCACTCTGGGGCAGCAGAACGGCCTCATCGTGCCGCTCATCGCGGTGCACCTGTTCGTGTTCTACTTCGGCATCATGGCGGACGTGACCCCGCCGGTGGGGCTGGCCTCGTTCGCGGCGGCGGCCGTCTCCAAGGGCGATCCCATCAAGACCGGGATCACGGCGTTCTACTACAGCCTGCGCACCGCGGCGCTGCCCTTCCTGTTCATCTTCAACACCGATCTGCTGCTCATCAACGTGGACTTCGCCCACGGGGTGCTGATCTTCATCGTGGCCACGGTGGCCATGCTGATCTTCGCCGCCGCGACCCAGGGCTGGTTCCTGGTGAAGAGCCGCTGGTACGAGAGCCTGCTGCTGCTGCTGGTGGCCTTCACCCTCTTCCGCCCCGGCTTCTGGATGGATCTGCTGCACGATCCCTACCGTGACACGTCCCCGGCCGAGCTGGTGCAGACCATGGGTCAGGTGGATGCCGAGAGCACCCTGCGCCTGCGCATGGAAGGAGAGGACGCGGTCGGCAAGCTGCGCCGCTTCACCGTGCTGCTGCCGGTGCCGGAGGGGGCGAGCGGCGAGGATCGCCTGGCCAAGCTGGGGATCCAGACCTATGAGCAGGACGGCAAGATCCTGATCGACACCGTCACCTTCGGCAGCCAGGCCGCCGATCTGGGGCTGGAGATGGATCAGCAGATCCTGAGCGTGAAGGCGCCCACCGAGCGCTGGCCCAAGGAGCTGATGTGGCTGCCGGGCTTCCTGCTGTTCGGGGCAGTGGTCTGGCTGCAACGCCGCCGGGTCGCTCGACCCTGATCATCACCCAATAAAAAACGGCGCCTTCGGGCGCCGTTTTCAATGCTGGGGGGAGGTGATGCCGGCCGCCGCCTCTGCAGCAGACCACGGGCATACCGGGAGGGCTAGTTTGATTGAACCTGCTTCTGCTTTTGCAGCAGATCCAGGGTCTGCTGTTCCTGCGGGCTCAGGCCCAGCTGCTCGCAGGCTTGCTCAAAACTGATGCCAAGGTGGCACATCATGATGTCGATGGCGGGCAGGTAGTTGGTCATTGCGTCTTCCATGGTGATCCTCCGGAGCTGTCTCTTATGCCCGAGCCGTGCGGAGGGGGCAATTAGACTTTAGGCGTAGGGTGCCATCTGCTTCGCCCCCTGCCACTGCCCGGGGGAATTTGCTACTCTTGCGTGCACTAAAGAGGTTGCCGTCCGAGTGCGAGCAGCCGGTGAGGAGCAGGGCATGTTATTGAGTTTCTTGATCATCGCATCGGGCTGGTGGCACATCCGCGCGGCCTACGGCTCAGACCCTCGTCAGTTCTACATCAGCAAGCCGCTGACCATGCTGTTCATCATCGCCCTGGCATTCGGCTACCAGAGCGACGACCACAACGGCTCTCATGCCTGGATCCTGCTGGGCCTCTGCCTGTCGCTGGCCGGGGACGTGCTGCTGATGCTGCCAAGGGATCGTTTCATCCAGGGGCTGGCGGCATTTCTTGTCGCGCACCTCTGCTACATCGTCGGCTTCGCCCAGGGCCCCCTGGTGCTCAAGCTGGTGGACGGTCTGCTGCTGCTGGGGCTGGCCGGCATGGTGTTCGGCCTGCTGTGGAGCAAGCTCGGCGAGATGCGGATCCCCGTCTTCTGCTACATGCTGGTGATCATCGCCATGGCCTGGGTGGCCGCCGGTGCCTGGCACGCCTCCCTCACCGCCGGCAGCGCCGCCGCCCTGGTGGGGGCCCTGATGTTCCTCTTCTCCGACAGCATGCTGGCCCTCGACCGTTTCCGTCGCCCCTTCCCCCATGCCACGGCCTGGATCATGAGCAGCTACTTCGCCGCCCAGTTCCTGATCGCCGCTTCGCTGGCAGGCTGAGGGTGTCGGAGTTGTCTCCTCGCTGAGGGGGGTACAGACAAAAAACGGGCCCTTAGGCTCGTTTTGCTATTCCATTCTCACCGTTTTTCACGCCTCCAGCGGTTCTGCATCCGCCGTCCTGGGGGCCGGCTGCCTGAGCAGCAGCATCAGGGCGCTGGCGATGAGCAGGAAGATGCCCATCACGTAGAACACCTGGTTGTAGGCCATGATGGCGGCCTCCCGGTTGATGGTATTGGACAGCATGGCCCTGGCTTGCTGCTGCGCCAGCGCCGGATCCGAGCCCTGGGCCATCAGGTTCTGGGCCAGTTGCAGCAGGTAGCTCTGTCCCTCGATGCTGGTGGCGGCCAGGGTGCTGCCGATCTGGCTGACGTGGATCCGGGTGTCGTTGTCGATCAGGGTGGCGATGATGGCGATGCCGAAGGCGCCCCCCAGGTTGCGCAGCACGTTGAGCAATGTGGAGGAGGAGGGGATCTCCTCCGGGGTCAGGCTGGCGGTCGCCACCAGGGAGAGCGGCACCATGACGAAGGGCTGGCCCAGGGCGCGCACGATGAGCGACTGGATCAGCTGGGGGCCGGCGTAGTCGGCACTCATGTTGACGTTCATAAAGCAGCTGATGGCGAACACCAGGAAGCCGAAGCTCACCAGATAGCGCGGATCGATGCGGGTCACCAGCCTGGGCACCAGGGGCAGCACCAGCAGCTGGGGCAGTCCCATCCACATCAGCACCTCCCCTATCTCCAGGGCGTTGTAGTTGTGGATCTGGGTCATGTAGAGCGGCAGCACATAGATGGATCCCATCAACGCCATGCCGAGCACCAGGTAGGCGAAGCAGGCCAGGGCGAAGCGCGGGTTGTGCAGCAGCCGCAGGTTGACCAGGGGGTGGCGGCGCAGCAGCTGGCTGATGACGAAGAACACCAGCGCCACCACGGAGATGACGGTGAGCCGCACGATGAAGCTGGAGCCGAACCAGTCCTCTCTGTTGCCCTCTTCCAGCACCACCTCCAGCAGGCCCAGCCCCACCGCCATGGTGAGGATGCCGACCAGATCTACCCGCTTGATCACCTTCCAGTCCACCGGCTTCCTGTCCAGGCCGTGGGCCAGCATGGCCATCACCAGCAGGCCCGGCGGCACGTTCAGGTAGAAGATGTAGTGCCAGGACATCTGCTCGGTCAGCCAGCCGCCCAGGGTCGGGCCTATGGCGGGGGCGAAGGTGGCGCACAGGCCGAACAGCGCCATGCCGGTGGCCCGCTTGTGCAGCGGCAGCAGGCTGACGATGAGGGAGAAGGCCATGGGGATCAGGGCCCCGCCGGTGAAGCCCTGCAGCGCCCTAAAGACGATCATGCTGGTGAGGTTCCAGCTGAACGAGCAGAGCACGGAGGCGACGATGAAGGCCCCCGTGGTCCACAGCAGGTAGCGCCGCACGCTCAGCCCCCGGCTCAGCCAGCCGCTCAGCGGGATGGCGATCATCTCCGCCACCAGATAGGAGGTGGAGATCCAGGAGCTCTCGCTCAGGGTGGCCGAGAGGGCCCCCTGAATGTCCTTCAGGGAGGCGTTGGTGATCTGGATGTCGAGGATGGCCATGAAGGCGCCGATGAGGCCCCCCATGACCGCGATCCAGTTGCGGCGTGGAATGGGTTCCATCAGTGGGCGGCCACCACGGGATCAGGGGTGCGGGTATCCACTATCACCTCGGTGGAGAGGCCCGGCAGCAGCCTGCCCGCCAGGGGACCCGGCTCCAGGATGCGGATCTTGACCGGGACCCGCTGCACTATTTTGGTGAAGTTGCCGGTGGCGTTCTCCGGCGGCAGCAGGGCGAACTTGGCACCGGTGGCGGGAGCCAGGCTGTCGATGATCCCCTCGACCGGCTGATCCGGGTAGGCATCCAGGATCACCTCCACCTTCTGCCCCGGCTGCATATGCTGCAACTGGGTCTCCTTGAAATTCGCCTCGACCCAGACCTGGCTCAGGGGCACCAGGCTGGCCACCTGCATGCCGGACTGGACATAGAGCCCCTCCCGCAGGCTGCGCTTGCCGATGATGCCGTCGGCCGGGGCCCGCAGCTCTGTGTAGCCGAGCTCCAGCCTGGCCTGTTCGAGCTGGGCGGCGCTCAATGCCAGCCTGGCCTGGTTCTGCTTGGCTTCGGCGTCCAGCACCAGCAGCCGCTCGCGGGCGGCCTGCAGGGCGGCCCTGGCCTCCTGCTCCTGGGCCTGGCTGACCTGCAAGCCGGCCCGCACCTCGTCCAGGTTGTCCTGGGAGCTGTAGTGGCGCTCATTGAGCTGGCTGACGCGGCGCACCTGCTGCTGGGCCCGCACCTGTTCGGCATTGGCGGAGCTGACCCTGGCCTCGGCCTGGCGAATGAGGCTCAGCTGCTGGGTGCGGGTGGCGGCCAGGTTCTCCGCCGTCGCCTGGTTGAGGCGCAGGTCGGCCTCGGCCTCCGCGACCCGGGTCCTGTGCTCCCGGTCGTCGAGCCGGGCGATGAGCTGGCCCGCCTTCACCGCCTGGTTGTCGGTCACCAGCACCTCGCCGATGTAGCCGGACAGCTTGGAGCCGATGCCGGTCACCTCACTCTGCAGGTAGGCGTTGTCGGTGCTCTCGAAGTAACGGCCGTGCAGATACCAGTAGGCGGCGAACAGCATGCCCAGCAGTACCAGCAGCAGGGCGGCCAGCAGGGGGATCTTCTTGTGTTGACTCATGATATTGGGTTTCCTGAACTGTGGCGGGCAGGCTAACATCGCGAGACTGTTTCGATTAGTATCCATTCATGAGATATACAGTTTCACTGGTGAGACAATGGACTTGAACGCAGCCCTCATTCTCGTGCGCATCGTCGACAAGGGCTCCTTCACCGCCGCCGCCCAGGAGCTGGGCATGACCAAGGCCACGGTGAGCCGGCGCATCGCCGAGCTGGAGCAGCGTCTCGGCGTGCGGCTGCTCTACCGCTCCACCCGCCAGCTCACCCTGACCGAGGCGGGGGAGCAGTACTACCTGCGCTGCAGCAAGGCGGTGGAGGAGCTGGCCCAGGCCGAGCTGATGCTGAGCGCCAGCCAGCAGGAGGTGACCGGCACCCTCAAGCTGGCGGTCCCCATCGAGACGGGGCAGCTGGTGGTGGGCAGGCTGGTGGCGAACTTCCTGCAAGCCTATCCGGGGTTGCAGGTGGAGCTGGAGCTGACCAACCGCATCGTGGATCCCATCAGCGAGGGGCTGGACGCCATAGTGCGGGTCGGTGACATGAGCGACTCCAATCTGGCGGCACGGCGCCTGTGGAGCACGGAGCGGCTGCTGTGCGCCAGCCCGGCGTACCTGGCCCGCAGCCCGGCGATCGCCCACCCCGAAGATCTGGTACACCATGAGCGGGTGGCGGTGAGCAGCGGCTTCCTGGCGTCCCACTGGTGTTTCGAGCGGGACGATCGCGAGGTGCTGGTGGATCCGCCCTCCCGCTTCCAGGTCAACAACATCACCTGCGCCCGCGAGGCGGCGAAGGCGGGGCTGGGGCTGGCCTCCCTGCCCGCCATGCTGTGCCATGATGAGCTGGCGAGCGGTGCTCTGGTGTCGCTGCTGCCGGATTGGCAGCAACCCAGGGTGCCCATCTACCTGCTGTTTCCGGAGCGGCGGCTGATGCCGCGCAAGTTGAGGGCATTCATCGATTTTCTGGTGGCCAACGGCCCCGAGTATGGCATCGACAAGCTGTTGTGAGCGGCGCCGGGGGCGGGCACAGTGGATCACATGCCATGGAGCCAGCCGCTCCTGGACGGCCCGGGCGGGAGCGGTGCGAGACGGGCATTGCGAGGAGGGCATGAAGGGATCCATGGATTGACTTGTGTCGAGCCTCCCATTCCCTGGAGGCGCACGCCCTGGAATGAGGGTAGCGCTGGCGGCACTGACAAGCGGTTTCGAGGACAACGTATGGATCAGTGGATTAACTTGTATCGCGCCTCTCACTCATTGGAGGCGCACGCCCTGAAAGGGGCCCTGGAGGTCGAGGGCGTCAGGGTGCGGCTCAGCGGGGAGGGGCTCAGTGGTGCGCTGGGGGAGCTGCCGGTGGATCTGCTGCAGGTCACCCTGATGGTGTGCGAGCAGGATCGCCTGCGGGCGGGCCGGATCATCGAGCGCTACCAGCAGCGTCAGGGGAACGGCTGGCTATGCGGCCAGTGCGGGGAGGAGAACGGCGCCAACTTCGACATCTGCTGGCGCTGCCATCACGATCCCCACGAGCACTGATCGCGGCCGCATCTCAACGCAGGGTGAAGTCGATGTCATCTCCCGCGTGGGCATCGTGATAGGTGGCGAGATCCAGCTCCTTCTCGCTGCGGGCGATGAGCACGGAGACCAGGATGTCGCCGGAGACGTTGACCGTGGTGCGCGCCATGTCGAGGATCCGGTCGATGCCCGCAATGAGGGCCACCCCTTCCAGCGGCAGTCCCACCGCGGTCAGGGTCAGGGTCAGCAGCATCAGCCCGGTGCCGGGTGTGCCCGCCGTGCCTATGCTGGCCAGGGTGGCGATGCTGATGATGGTCAGGTAGTCCACCAGGTGCAGATCCACCCCGAACGCCTGGGCCACGAACAGGGCGGTCACCCCCTGATAGAGAGCGGTGCCGTCCATGTTGATGGTGGCGCCGATGGGCAGCACCTTGGCGGTGATGGCGGGGGAGACCCCGAGCCTGCGCTCGGCGCAGGCCAGGCTGATGGGCAGGGTGCTGCTGCTTGAGCTGCTGGTGAAGGCCACCGCCTGGGCGTCGAGGATGCTCTTGAAGTAGTGCAGCGGGTTGAGGCGGGCCAGCAGGAGCAGCAGGCTGCTGTAGACGCCGAGCAGGTGCAGCAGGCAGCCGAGGTAGACGGCGCCGATCACCTTGAGCAGCGGCAGCAGCAGGCTGACCCCGTATTTGCCGGTCATCCAGGCCATCAGGGCGCAGACGCCATAGGGGGCCAGGGCCATCACCATCTGGGTCAGCTTGAACATCCCCTCCGCCAGGGAGGTGAAGAACAGGATGGCGGGGCGACCGCGCCGCCCGGTGGCGTTGAGGGCCAGGGCGAGGGCCACGGCGAATACGATCACCTGCAGTATCTTGCCGTCCACCATGGCCTGCATCGGGTTGCGCGGCACCAGGTGGCTCAGCACGCTGGCCAGGGTCGGCTGCTCCGCCAGGGCGCCCCGTTCATAGGGATCCATATTGGCACCCATGCCCGGCTCCAGCAGCCAGCCCATCATCAGGCCGATGCAGATGGCGACGGCGGTGGAGCAGAGATAGAGGGTGATGGCCTTGCCGGCGATCCGATCCAGGGTCTTGCCCTTGAGCAGCGAGGTGAGACCGGCGATGACAGAGCAGAAGATGAGGGGCACCATCAGCATCTGTATGGTGTTCACGAACAGAAGGCCGATGGGCTTGAGCAGGAGCGCCAGCTCGTTGAAGCCGAGCCCGATCCCTATCCCGATCAGCATGCCGAGCAGGGTCTTCAACCAGAGCGGGCGGCGGGTCCAGATCCGCCAGGGCTTGAAGACCAATCCATGGAACAGCATGACGCCAATGTCCTTATTTTCTGTCTGCGATGGCAAAAAGGGGCGCTAGTGTAGCCGTCCCCCCGTCAGGTTGCCACATTATCGACAAAGCGGCGCACAGGGCCACCCCGGGGACACGAAAAAAGGTGTTTTGTTGGCTTGCATCAAGATCGGGCGCCGGGCTTTTGGCTTTAATGGGCATCTGACATGATGATTAAGAGGTTTGCAATGACTCAATCGGTACACGGTCACGACGTGATGGAGATGATGCTGGCGCAGGGCGGCCAGTTTACCCGGGCCAGCCTCAAGCAGGCCATCGATGATCGCTTCGGGGCGGATGCCCGTTTCCACACCTGCAGCGCCAGCGAGATGGATGCCGAGGCCCTGATCGACTTCCTGGCCAGGCGCGGCAAGTTCATCGAATCCGACGAGGGCTTCCAGACCCGCGCCGACAAGATCTGCAACCACGGTTGATTCCCGACGGCGAGCGCTGCCGGGTGCTCGCCGAATCCCGCCACCTTTGTTATATTCGCCCTCTTTTCCCTCTTCTGTTGAAGGCGTTGCCTGGGCGTTGTATGGACACTTTTTCCGCTGCCGTCATGCTGTTTCTGATCATGGATCCCCTGGGGAACCTGCCGGTCTTCCTCTCGATCCTGCGCCACGTCGATCCCAAGCGGCGGCGCAAGGTGATGATCCGCGAGCTGCTGTTCTCCTTGGGTATCATGATGGGCTTCCTGTTCGCCGGTCAGCAGATCCTGAGCTTCCTCAACCTGCGCCAGGAGGCGGTCAGCATCGCCGGCGGCATCATACTCTTCCTCATCGCCATCAAGATGATCTTCCCGACTCCCGGCGGCGTGACCGGGTTGGCGGCGGGGGAGGAGCCCTTCCTGGTGCCCATGGCCATCCCCATGATCGCGGGCCCCTCCATCCTGGCCTCCCTGCTGCTGCTGGCGAACCAGGAGCCGACCCGGATGGTGGACTGGTCCCTGGCGCTGCTGATGGCCTGGGGCGCCAGCGCCGTGATCCTGATGTTCTACGAGCTGTTCAACAAGCTGCTGGGTGAGCGAGGACTCACCGCGGTGGAGCGGCTGATGGGCATGCTGCTGGTGATGATCTCGGTGCAGATGCTGCTGGACGGCGTGCACCACTATCTGGCGGTGACGGGTCAGAACTGACGGGGCGGCATGCTGAACTCAAGGTGAAACGGGGCTCCTGGAGCCCCGTTTTTTTGCGCGTCAGGCGGCAGCGGCCGGGCCATCCGCCGAGGTTTCCAGCTTGCCCATGATGAGGGCGAGCAGGGTCTCTCGCAGCCAGCGGTGTCCGGGATCCTCCTCGTGACGCTGATGCCAGATGAGCAGGTGGGAGATGCTGTCCAGGGCGATGGGCAGTGGCAGCGGCACCAGGGGGTAGACCTGGGTGGCGTGGCGGGCATAGAGGCGGGAGAGGGTCACTATCATGTCCGAGTGCATGCCCATGCGCAGCGCCGCCTCGAAGGAGGGGACGGTCGCCTCGATCCGGCGATAGAGATCCTGCTCCGCCAGCTTGTGATCCAGCATCCAGCGATCTCGCCCCTCGCAGTAGGTCTGCACGTGGGGATAGGCCAGGTAGCGGGCGAGATCCCACTCGGGGTCGCGCAGGGCCGGGTGATCCCGCTGTACCAGGCAGGTGAGGTCATCGATGGCGAGCAGTCGCTGGCAGATGGCGTTGGGCAGGGTATCCAGCCTGAAATCCGAGTTGATGCAGTTCTCCCGCACCGTGAAGGCGATGTCCACCTGACCCTGGCTCATCTCGGTCAGGCTGTGCTCCGTCCACTCCTCGTAACGCAGCCGGATCCCCGGCGCCTGGCGCTTGAGCTCGCTCAGGTAGAGCGGCGCGAACAGGGTGAAGGCGCTGTCCATGCTGGCGATGACGAACTCCCGCTCGGTGCTGGCGGGATCGAAGTCCGGCGGCTGGATCAGGTTGTCCAGCGACAGCAGTATGGGCTGCAACTGTTGCTGCAGATCCAGGGCGCGCGGGGTGGGATCCATCCCGTAGGCGGAGCGGACGAACAGGGGGTCGTCGAAGGTCTCCCGCAGCCGGCCCAGGGCCTTGCTGACGGCGGACTGGCTCAGGTGGAGGCGGCGAGCGGCCCGGCTGCCGTTGCGCTCCTCCAGCAAGACTTGCAGGATAATCAACAAATTAAGGTCTATGCGGCCAAGCTGTTCCAGCAACATGATATGAATCCTCTTCAATTCTTAGATGAATTTATACCATTTGTTTTCATATCTTGGCGATCCTATGCTCGACGGGTCTCTCGCCCTGGTGGCGGCTGGTACAGGATGTAGCGGTTGAGGGGACAAGTAGCACCGACTCATACGGCGGCCCCTGGTCGCCGTATTTTTTTATGATTGATTCGTAAACTTGCACCTGGCTTGATTTCGCCCAACAATCGATACGCTTTCTTTTGATACAACCTCAGGGTATCTATCAGTCAGGAGTATCCCCATGGGACTGGGTGGCATTCATATCTGGCATCTGCTGATCTTGCTCGTGGTCGTCGTCGTGGTGTTTGGCAGCAAACGCCTGGCCGGCGCCGGTGAGGATCTGGGCACCGCCATCAGGGATTTTCGCAACGCCTTGCGCGACGACGAACATCCGAACAAGTAGGAGTGAAGTATGTCTGTTGACGAGAAAGTGGAATTGAACGAGACCTGCGACAGCTGCGGCTGTTTCGCCGAGATCGGCACCATCATAGGCGAGGGTGATGACGTGATGGAGCTGGTGATCGAGGCGGCGACCGAAGCCGCTGCCCGCGACAAGCTGGCGGCCTACGAGGCGCTGGCCCAGCAGGTCACCGCCGAGGCCAGGAGCAGCAGCGAGCTGAGCCAGGGCCCCGACGGCGTGATCCTGAAGGCCCGCCTGCAATTCACCTGCACCGCCGAGAAGCTGATCTTCGAGATGCGTGCCCGCTCTATCTGAGCCCTTGATGAGACGGCAGGTCTGCCTGCCGTCTTGCTTTGCCCCTCGCCTTCTCCCTCCCTTTGCGTTGTATAGTGAGTTATTCCACGGACGATCCGGTTCCCGTCCGGCATGCGCCGATCGGCAGCTGGTCCCGCGACGCCCCATGGCTCTTGCCATGAACCGCAGGCGCCAGGACGGTTCCTTCTGCTGGGGACCCGACAGGGCGCGCCGACCCACAGCGAGGTGGCTATATCATGATGAGGCGATGGATCTGGGGCCTGCTGGCCCTCTGCGCGCTCCCTCTGCTGGCGGCGGATCTCCATTCCCGGTCTGGTGACGTCCCCTCCCGCGCCGTGGACGTCAAACCCAAGCTCCTGCCTCAGGCGGGGGATCTCGAACACATCCTGCAGAAGAAGGAGCTCAGGGCCCTGGTGGTCTATGAGCGGGGGTTCTTCTTCTTCGACAAGGGAGCCCAGTACGGCATCCTGGTGAACCAGCTGCAGGGCTTCGAGCGCTGGCTGAACCAGACCTACCTCCCCGGGGAGAAGCTCAAGCTCAAGATCATCTACATCCCGGTGCGCCAGGACCGGCTGCTGGACTATCTCACCGAGGGGCGCGGGGATCTGGTGGCCGCCAATCTGACGGTGACGCCAACCCGACGCGAGCAGGTCACCTTCTCCCAGCCGCTTATCTCCCCCATCGAGGAGTGGGTGGTGAGCCAGCGGGAGCTGCCCGCCTTCAACCGCATCACCCAGCTCTCCGGGCGGCGGATCTGGGTCCGCGCCAGCTCCAGCTACCATGAGAGCCTGCACCAGCTGAACTGGCTGTTTCGCGAGCTGGGGCTGCCTCCCGTCTACATAGAGACGGTGCCCGAATACCTGCAGGACGGGGATCTGCTGGAGATGGTGGCGGCCGGCATCATACCGCTGACGGTCACCGACAGCTTCAAGGGCCGGATCTGGCTCGACATGATAGGGGGCCTCAAGGCCCACAGGCTGATCCCGCTGCGGGACAAGGGGCGCAGCGCCTGGGCCCTGCGCAACAACAGCCCCGAGCTGCTCAAGGCGGTGAACGCCTATATCTCGGAGTCGAGCAAGCGCACCCTCTACAGCGACATGACCCTGCGCCGCCTGCTGGCCCAGAGCGACCGGATGAGCAATATCCTGGCGCCGGATCCCCTGGGGCGGTTGTCGACCATCCGCAAGGTGCTGGAGGCCCAGGCCGACAAATACCAGCTGGACTGGCTGATGCTGGCGGCGCTCGGCTACAAGGAGTCCGGCCTCGATCCCAACGTCAGATCCCACAAGGGGGCGGTCGGCATCATGCAACTGCTACCGAGCACGGGGGGCGAGGTGGGGATCCGCGGTACCCGGCTCACCAGCCTGGAGGGCAATGTGGAGGCGGCCTGCCGCTACATGCGGCTGATCCTCGACACCTACTTCAACGATCCCGGGATGGACAGGCTCAACCGCCACCTGTTTGCCCTGGCGGCCTACAATGCGGGCCCGAACCGGGTGCAGGCGCTGCAGGCCAAGGCCAGGGAGCGGGGGCTGGATCCCAACGTCTGGTTCGGCAACGTGGAGCAGCTGGTGGCCAACGAGGTTGGCCAGGGGCCCATCAACTACGTCGGCACCATCTACAAATACTACGTGGCCTACCGTTTCAGCCTGCCCCAGCTGGAGGGCAAGTCCGAGGCCATAGAGGCGGCGCAGCCCTGAGCGGTCAGTGCCGGCCGGGGAGGCGATCCTCATGAAGACGCGGGAGGGACTCCCAGCCCAGATCCCTGTGCTGCTGGTACCAGGGCATCAGCAGCCTGGCGGGGGTGGGATCCGGCTGGCTGGCCTGTGGTCCCTGGCTGAGGGAGGGGTGGTCATGCAGTTCCATCATGGGCTCCTTGACACGCCGGCATCGGGGCGGTTTTCTGGGTTATGCCATGACCAGATGACAAGGAGATGACCCTTGATCCCCGCCGACTTTGCCCTGCTCGACGATCCCGGCGCTGCCCTCAAGGCCCGCTGCCAGCTGATCCGCGCCGCCCGCCACCGGATCCTGGCCCAGTACTACAGCTGGGAGGAGGACGGCAGCGGCAAGCTGCTGCTGGCCGAGCTGATCCGGGCTGCCAGGCGCGGGGTGCGGGTCCGGCTGCTCATCGACGATCTCTATGGTGGTGACAACCGCTTCCTGGAGGCGGTGGCGGTAGAGCCCGGCATAGAGGTGCGCCTGTTCAACCCCTTCTGGCTGAGGGGCTGGCGCCCCCTGACCCTGCTGCTGGAGGGGTTGCTCAGCTTTCGCCGCATCAACCACCGGATGCACAACAAGCTGCTGCTGGTGGACGGGGGCCAGGCGGTGATCGGGGGGCGCAACATCGGCGATCGCTACTTCGGGCTGGGGGCGGCCCCCCATTTCATCGATCTGGATCTGCTCTGCCGCGGCCCGCTCTGCCAGCAGGCGGAGCAGGGGTTCGAGCTGTTCTGGCAGAGCCGCTGGAGCCACCCCGTGCGGCGCCTGCTGCGACGCCCCTTGCTGCCTGCCGAAATCGCCGTCCTGAACGACTTCCTGCTGACCCTGACCGAGCCCGCCATGGCCGCCGTCTACGATCTGCCCGCCAGCCTGTTCGACGACGAGCCCGTGCCCCTGCGCTGGCATCCGGGCCTGGGGGAGTGCTGGTTCGACCGGCCCGGCAAGGGGCTGGTCTCCCGGCCGACCACGGCCCCCCGGCTGGGACGCAAGCTGGCGGCCAACCTGGGGGCCCTGAGGTTGGTGAGCCCTTACCTGATCCTGACCCGGGGCCTGCGTCGCCGCCTCCGGGAGCAGCGCAGGGCGGGGGTCGGCATCGCTATCCTGACCAACTCCCTGGCCAGCACGGACGTCCCCCTGGTCTATGGCGCCTACCGACGTCACCGCCCCTGGCTCGAACGCCAGGGGATCGAGCTGTTCGAGCTGGTGGGTGAGGAGACCAGTCTGCATGCCAAGCTGATCCTGATGGGAGAGGAAGAGGCGCTGCTCGGCAGCTTCAATCTGGATCCCCGCTCCCTGATGCTCAACACCGAGCTGATGCTGCACCTTCGCTGCCCGGCGCTGTGCGACGAGTTGCAGCACCTGATCGAGGCATGGCTGCAGCGAGCCGTTCACCCTGTGGGGGGACCGCCCTCACCCTGGCGGCGCCTGCTGGCGCAATTGAGCGATTGGTTACCTTTGCACCGCTGGCTGTGAGGGGCGCAGGGCTTGTGCGAGATCTCGCAAAGCCTTGTGCGCCTTCGAGGATAACGTTTGCCATCCAAAATCGGATGGGGATTTTATCGTATTGTTTTTAATCGATTTATATCCTGATGTCGGTGATTTTTCTGGCACCTTGCCTGCATGGGGAGCCGCATAAAGCGGTTTTTTATTTTATTCAACTGGGTAGTATTCCGGTTGCAAGGACAAACACGGCGGCGGGTCTGCCGTGTGGGCGAAGGCAACAGGGGGAACTGGGCCGGTCGGATTGCTCCGGCAGGCATCGCGGATCGGGAGCGGAAACCCGTGAGGCGCAACGGCGCCCCTTCATTGCCGGATCCCAATATGGAACATGCTATTTGCGAGGGGGTGACATGCGAGTGTCGCCCCATTTTTTTGTCTCCCGCCCTGGGCGCCAAAGCAAGAAGACCGCCAGCTGGCGGTCTTCTTGATCCTGGATCCTGAGCGTCTCAGGCGATGCCGGCCAGGAGTCGGCTCCAGTTGCGCTTGGCAACGAGGAAGCCGTCCCGCAGCGAGCGATATTCCAGCTGCAGCCTGAGCCTGTCGTAGCGCGCCAGGGCCTTGCGCCCGCGCTGCTCCAGCAGTTGCTTGCGGCTGGCGTAGTAGTGCTGGATCTGCTGGCTCAGCTTGTCGTACTCCTCCTGCAGCAGCGCCTGCCACAGCTCCCTGTCATCCTGCTTGTGCAGCCTGGCCTGGGCCCGCTTGAGCTGCATCTCCAGCCGGGCCTGCTCGATGCGCTCCTCCGGGCAGGATCTCAGGTCTTTGGCCAGCCCGCACCAGGCGGCGCTCTGGATCAGCCACTTGGTGGGGTCGAACTGCCACCAGCGGATGCCGTTGCGGTAGTCGTTCTCGAACAGGTGGTGGAAGTTGTGGTACCCCTCGCCGAAGGTGAAGAAGGCCAGGATGCCGTTGTCCCGCGCGCTGTTGCGATCGGTGAACGGCTGGCTGCCCCAGATGTGGGCCAGGGAGTTGATGAAGAAGGTGGTGTGATGGGTCATCACCATGCGCAGCACCCCGGCGAGCAGCAGCATGCCGAGCAGGTCCCCGTGCACGAGTCCCAGCAGCAACGGAATGCCGATGTTGGTGCAGAGGGTCAGCGCCAGATAGTGCCTGTGCTGGAAGGCGACCACGGGGTTGTTCTGCAGATCCCGCACGTTGCTGTAGTCGTGGTAGGTGTCGCGCTGGTATTCCCGCAGCATCCAGCCGATGTGGGAGAACCAGAAGCCGCGGCCCGCGCTGTAGGGATCCTTCTGGTTATCATCCACATGGCGGTGGTGGCGGCGGTGATCCGACGACCAGTGCAGCGCCGAGTTCTGCAGGGCGAGGGCGCCGCCGATGGCGAAGATCCACTGCAGCAGCGGGTGCGCCTTGTAGGCCTTGTGGGACCAGAGCCTGTGGTAGCCGGCGGTGATGGAGATGCCGCAGTAGCAGAACAGCAGCAGGAAGCTGCCCCACTGCCAGAGGTCATAGCCATGGGTCATGCCGTACCAGGGCACGGCGATCAGCGCGGTCAGCCCGGAGAGGGCAAACAGCAGGGTGTTGGTCATGATGATCGGGGGGCGTTCCATCTCACTCGGTTCCTTTCAGCGAACAGCTGTTCACTATTCTCCATTGAGCCGGAATGCGGGTCAATGGTAAAAAAGTCGGAGACAAACCTGATCCCGTCCCGCCCTTCGGGTTATCATCTGGCCTCGCTAATCTCAAGGTGACTGTTTTCGTGGGTATTCGCGCGCAACAAAAAGAAAAGACCCGGCGTACGCTGATCGACGCGGCGTTCAGTCAACTCTGTGCCAACCGCAGCTTCTCCAACCTCAGCCTGCGGGAAGTGGCCAGGGAGGCGGGCATAGCCCCGACCTCCTTCTACCGCCATTTTCGCGACATGGAAGAGCTGGGGCTGACCCTGGTGGACGAGGGAGGGCTGACCCTGCGCCAGCTGATGCGCCAGGCGCGCCAGCGCATCGCCGGTGGTGGCAGCGTCATCAGCACCTCGGTGCAGACCTTCATGGAATTCGTCGAGAACAACCCGAACATCTTCCGCCTGCTGCTACGCGAGCGCTCCGGCACCTCGGCCGCCTTCCGTCAGGCGGTGGCCCGGGAGATCCAGCACTTCATCGCCGAGCTCACCGACTATCTGGAGGCTACGACTGAGGCTCCACGGGAAGAGGCCTACATCCAGGCCGAGGCCATGGTGACCATCGTCTTCAGTGCCGGTGCCGATGCCCTCGACATGACCCCCGAAGAGTGCAAGGCGCTGTCGGAGCGCACCATCAGCCAGCTGCGGATGATCGCCATGGGCGCCGAGGTGCAGAACCGCAAGCGCCGCGAATCTCTCTCTTAACGCAAGGATGGACAGCCTCATGCATGAACCGAACCCGATCCCGAAGAAGCCCCTGGTGCTGGCCCTGCTGATGGGTATCTGCGGGGATGCCTTCCTGTCGACCCTGCTGGAGTCGGTCGTCCCCTTCTCCTTCTTCCCCCTGATCGCCCTGCTGCTGGCGGCCAACCAGCTCTACCAGCACTATCGTCACGAGCCCATGGTGGGCAACACCCCCAGCTGCATGCTGATCTGCTTCTTCATCGGCGTGTTCGGGCACTCGGCCCTGCTCAAGGTGCAGTACCCCGAGCTTGGCAGCAACTTCTTCTCCCTCATCGCCATGCTGTTGCTGCTGGCCGCGCTCTCCATCAAGCTGGGCATCAGCCTCGGAAAAACGCAGAAGGAGTGACGAGTCACTCCTTCCGGTCTGGCAGGGCGGGTCGACCTCAGTCGGCCCGGGGCGGGGTCTCTCCCTTCTGCCTGGCGTCTATGATGGCCTGCAGCTTGGCGCGGATCTCCATCATGCCGAACACCCCGAAGATCAGCACCTGGGTGAATTCGAGGCGGGTGACCGCGAAATAGGGCTTGCAGGCGGCCTTGATCATGCTCGCCTGCACCCAGTGCATCAGTATCACTATGACGCCGCACACCGGCAGAAAGCCGTTCAGTTTGCCCGGCAGGGTGCCCAGCAGGGCGAGCACCACGCCGAACCAGAAGAACAGCAGCACCCCCATTGCCAACAGATTAAACGCCCGCTTCATCGCCTACCTCCCGTACATAGAGTTGATGGCAGACCTGGCCGGCCTGCCTTTCCTTGAGTCGTTGCCCACATTGACGGGGAGGGGCACAGCGCCCATCCCCCCCTTTAAACTGCAGCGTCATTCCTGGTGTCCCGCAGATAGAGCTGGTAGCAGACCTGATCTGATCGACTTGCTTGTCCTTGAGCAATTGCCCACATTGACGGGGAGGGGCACAGCGCCCATCCCCCCCTTTAAACTGCAGCGTCATTTCTGGTGTCCCGAAGATAGAGCTGGTAGCAGACCTGACCCGCCTGCTTGTCCTTGAGTAATTGCCAGCTGGCGGGCAGGGCCAGATCGGCCATCTCCTTTTCCCGCTCAAGATAGATGAGGGCGTCCGGCGCGAGCCAGCCGCGCTGTTCCAGCAGCTCGCACACCTGAGGCAGCAGTTCGCGGCGAAACGGCGGATCCAGGAACACCAGATCGAAGGGGGTGGCCTGGCCTTGCAGCCAGCTCACCGCATCGGCCTGGATCACCTGGCCCTGAGTGCTGCCGAGCACGGTCAGGTTCTTTCTGAGCTGGTCGGCGGCGCCCCTGTCCATCTCGATCAGGGTCACCTGGTCGGCGTAACGCGACAAGGCCTCCAACCCCAGCCCGCCGCTGCCGGCAAAGAGATCGAGGCAGCGGGCGCCGCGCACATGGGGTGCCAGCCAGTTGAAGATGGTCTCCTTGACGCGATCCGTGGTGGGTCTGAGTCCTTCCACATCCCTGACCGGCAGTTTGCGCCCCTTCCACTGGCCGCTGATGATTCGTACCACGCCCGCGCGCCCCTGGGGGGCCGGGCTCTTGCTCGGGCCGTTACGGCTGGATTTCACTCTGGGCATCGCGTTTCGTCGTCAGAAAATAAAGTGATAGTATAAGGCGGTTCATTTTTATGCCGACCCGCCGAGGGACGGCTATCTTAGCAGTCAGCCTTTGATGTGAGTATTTTTAGATGGCAAAAGGTTTGTTTTCCTGGCTGGGTTTCGGCCGCAAGAAAGAAGAGGCTGAGGCCGTCCCATCGCAGGCGCCCGACGCCACCCCGGCTGTCGCCGAGTCCGAGGTCACCGTTGCCCCCGCTTCCGTAGTTGATGCTCCCCTGACCGAGGCTCCTGCTGTGCCGCACGAGGCAGCCCTGACGGGTCCAGAGGAAGGCCCCCTGGTGGCGGAAGAGCCGGAGGGCGAACTCGAGCCCGTCATCGTCAATGAGGCCCTGATCGCTGCCGATCCCCAGGCTGGGGAAGAAGCGCGCCTTGCCGCCGAGGCTCAGGCCGCCGAAGAAGCGCGTATCGCCGCCGAAGTTCAGGCCGCGGAAGAGGCCCGCCTTGCCGCCGAGGCTCAGGCTGCCGAAGAAGCTCGTATCGCCGCCGAAGTTCAGGCCGCGGAAGACGCTCGTCTTGCCGCCGAGGCTCAGGCTGCCGAAGAGGCGCGTATCGCCGCCGAAGCTCAGGTCGCGGAAGAAGCCCGTCTTGCCGCCGAAGCTCGCGCCGCGGAAGAGGCCCTCATTGCCGCCGAAGCCCAGGCTGCCGAGGAGGCCCGTATCGCCAAAGAGGCCCAGAGAGCGGAAGATCTGCGCCTGGTGGCCGAGATGGAGGCACAGGCCGCCGCGCTGGCGGCTCTGCCGCTGGCCGCCAAGGTGGACGACGACACCCAGGACAAACCGCAGCGGGAGGGCTTCTTCGCTCGCCTCAAACGCAGCCTGGTGCGCACCAGGGAGAATATCGGCTCCGGTTTCTTCGGTCTGTTCCGCGGCAAGAAGATAGACGACGATCTGTTCGAGGAACTGGAGACCCAGCTGCTGACCGCCGATCTCGGCGTGGACACCACCAGCCGCATCATCGAAGGCCTGGTGCAGCACGCGGATCGCAAGCAGCTCAAGGATGCCGAGGCGCTCTACGGCCTGCTCAAGCAGGACATGGGCGAGATGCTGGCCAAGGTCGAGCAGCCCCTGGTGATCGACACCAGCAAGAAGCCCTATGTGATCCTGATGGTGGGTGTGAACGGCGTCGGCAAGACCACCACCATCGGCAAGCTGGCCAAGCAGTTCCAGGCCGAGGGCAAGAGCGTGATGCTGGCCGCCGGCGATACCTTCCGAGCCGCCGCCGTCGAGCAGCTGCAGGTGTGGGGCCAGCGCAACAACATTCCGGTGATCGCCCAGCACACGGGGGCCGACTCCGCCTCCGTCATCTATGACGCCATCGAGGCCGCCCGCTCCCGTGGCGCCGACGTGCTGATCGCCGATACCGCCGGCCGCCTGCAGAACAAGAGCAACCTGATGGAGGAGCTCAAGAAGGTGGTGCGGGTGATGAAGAAGCTGGACGATACGGCGCCCCACGAGATCATGCTGACCCTGGACGCGGGCACTGGCCAGAACGCCCTGAGCCAGGCCAAGCTGTTCAGCGAGGCGGTGGGCCTGACCGGCATCACCCTCACCAAGCTGGACGGCACCGCCAAGGGCGGCGTCATCTTCGCGGTGGCGGACAAGTTCCAGATCCCGATCCGCTACATCGGGGTGGGCGAGGGGATCGACGATCTGCGCCCCTTCGTCGCCAACGACTTTATCGAGGCGTTGTTCAGTCGCGATGAATGAGCCTGGCCGCGCTGCGCCAGCTCAGCCGCGATGAGCAGTGTCCCAGCCCCGACTCCGGTCGGGGCTTGTCACTCTCAGGGTATGATCCACCTCGATCCCGGTCGGGGTTTGTCACTGTCAGGGAACCGTTATGATTCGTTTTGACAAGGTCAGCAAGGTATACAGCGGTGGCCATCAGGCGCTGCAGAAGGTCAGTTTCCACCTGCGCAAGGGGGAGATGGCCTTCCTGACCGGCCATTCGGGGGCGGGCAAGAGCACCCTCCTGAAACTCATCAGCGTGATGGAGCGACCGACCGATGGCCGCGTCTTCTTCCACGGCGATGACGTCAGCCATATCCAGCGCAGCCAGATCCCCTATGTGCGCCGCCAGATCGGCATGATCTTCCAGGATCACCGGCTGCTGATGGACCGCACCGTGTTCGACAACGTGGCCCTGCCCCTGGTGATCGATGGCTACAGCCACGCCGACATCAACAAGCGGGTGGCGGCGGCGCTGGACAAGGTGGGCCTGCTCGGCAAGGAGCGCTACCAGCCGCGCATGCTCTCCGGCGGTGAGCAGCAGCGGGTCGGCATCGCCCGTGCCATCGTCAACAAGCCTCCCCTGCTGCTGGCGGACGAGCCGACCGGCAACCTGGATCCCCAGCTCTCCATGGACATCATGCGCCTGTTCGAGGAGTTCAACCGCTTCGGGGTCTCGGTGCTGATTGCCACCCATGATCTGGGGCTGATCGCCCGCATGCGCTATCGCACCCTGACCCTCAAGGCGGGGCGCATGTATTCGTCCGGGGAGGAACTCTGATGGCTATTGTTCGTCATAAACAGCTGCCGCTGTGCCGTCTGATGATGGTCATGTGGATGGAGCAGGTCGCGGATATTCGACACGGGGGAGAGTGCTGATGGCTATCGTTCGTCATAAACAGCCGCCGTTGCGTCGTCTGATGATGGTCATGTGGATGGATCAGGTCGCGGATATTCGACACGGGGGAGAGTGCTGATGGCTATCGTTCGTCATAAACAGCCGCCGTTGCGCCGTCTGATGATGTATGGCGTGGATCACGTGCGTCAGGCCTTTGCCAGCCTGGGGGAGCTGTGGCGCAATCCGCTCGCCTCCCTGATGACCCTGGCGGTGCTCGGCGTGAGCCTGGCGCTGCCTTCCTGTTTCCACGTGCTGCTGAAAAACGCCGAGGTGGTGGAGGGGAGCTGGCAGACCAGTTCCCAGATCTCCCTCTATCTGCGCAAGGATCTGCCGGAGCAGAGCATCCTCGACATGCAGCAGCGGATCCTGCTCTACCCCGAGGTGGAGTCCGTTACCTACATGAACCGGGACGAGGCGCTCAGGGAGTTCCGCGAGATCTCCGGTTTCGGCGATGCCCTGGATTATCTCGACAGCAACCCGCTGCCGCCGGTGCTGAGCGTGATCCCGGATCCGCGCTGGCAGAATCCGGAAGGGGCCGCGGAGCTGCTCGCCAAGCTGGAGAACGAACCCGGCATCGAGCAGGGCAAGCTGGATCTGCAGTGGCTGACCCGGCTGCAGGGGATCATGAACCTGCTGCGTCATACCATCACCGGCATTGCCGTGCTGCTGCTCTCCGCGGTGCTGCTGATCGTCGGCAACACCCTTCGCCTCAATATCCTCAACCAGCGCTCCGAGATCGAAGTGCTCAAGCTGGTGGGGGCGACCGATGCCTTCATCCATCGTCCCTTCCTCTATACCGGCATCTGGTTCGGTGTCATCGGCGGCATGCTGGCCTGGTGGCTGACCGAGGTGATGGTGATCTGGAGCGAGGGGGTGGTGAAGGAGCTGGCGGGGCTCTACAACAGCAACTTCCGGCTGGTGGGGATGGGGGCGTTCGACGGCTTCAACCTCATACTGCTGGGGGCCTTGCTGGGGCTGATCGCCTCCTGGTTTTCGGTCCATCGCCACATTCGCGACATCGAACCTTCCTGATTGATTTACCAGCAACGCAAACCACTGGATTTTGCGAACTGGATCAAGTAAAAGAGTGGCCCGTTTCTGGCACGGGCCACTTTCTCAGAGTAATCTGAATGGTATCCGTGCAGAGGATCATTATGTGGATCCTCTGAACCTTTTGATTTATCAACGGTCTATTTACTGCAACAGAATGAATACGGGTATGGCCCCTATGCCTTGCTCGTCTGACTTGGCAAGCATGTGAAGGTTGCGAGCTCCGCAACAATGGACTTAGCATGCTACTTTTCAGGGGTCCTTCACTGTGACCCCTTTTTTTTGACCGTTCATTTATGATTCATGCCGTCAGCCTAAGATAGGCCGGGTTCATGCTGGGGTTATGTTTGATTCAGCCCGCAGAATGATACCTGGTCGGTAGACACGCCTTCTCAGGGTGTTAGACTGATTCGATTGAAAAGTAAGAGGTAGAACATGGGAACTTCATTGCAGCGCACTATGGCTCTGATTCCGCAAGGTAGTCTGGAAGGCTATATCCAGGCAGTCAACTCGATCCCTGTGCTGAGTGCAGAGGAAGAGCGCGAACTGGCGATGCGTTTGCAGCAGGATGGCGATCTCGAGGCTGCCCGTCAGCTGGTCATGTCGCACCTGCGCTTTGTCGTTCACGTGGCCAAGAGCTACTCCGGCTATGGCCTGCCTCAGGCCGATCTGGTGCAGGAAGGCAACATCGGCCTGATGAAAGCCGTCAAGCGCTTCGACCCCAGCGTGGGCGTGCGTCTGGTCTCCTTCGCCGTGCACTGGATCAAGGCCGAGATCCATGAATATGTGTTGCGCAACTGGCGCATGGTCAAGGTGGCGACCACCAAGGCCCAGCGCAAGCTGTTCTTCAACCTGCGCAAGTCCAAGAAGCGCCTGGGCTGGCTGAACCACGAAGAGGTACAGGCCGTGGCCGCCGACCTCGGGGTCTCCGCCGCCGACGTCACCGAGATGGAAGCGCGCATGAGCAACTACGACCAGGCCTTCGATCTGGTGGGTGACGACGAGGACGAGGGCGGCTTCGCCCCGGTGCACTACCTGGAAGACAAGTCTTCCGATCTGGCCGCCACCATAGAGAACGACAACTGGGACAACCACGCCACCCGTCGTCTGAGCGCGGCGCTCGCCACCCTGGATGAGCGCAGCCAGCACATCATCCGTGCCCGCTGGCTGGATGAGGAGAGCAAGACCACCTTGCAGGAGCTGGCCGACAACTATGGCGTTTCCGCCGAGCGCGTGCGTCAGCTTGAGAAAAACGCCCTCAAGAAGCTGAAAGACGCCATGGATGCCTGAGGGCCTCCAACACGAGACAGGGCCTGATGGCCCTGTTTTTGTTTCACGGGGATCTGGTCGGCCTTGCCTTGGTTACCCTTGTGTATGTTATGTTGCCGCCACTGCCACAGTTAGGGAGAGCAGAAGTGAAACTGTTGAACGACCTGTTTACCAATAACCGCGAGTGGGCGGAGCGGATCAAGGCCGAGGATCCCAATTTCTTCGCTACCCTGTCCGCCCAGCAGGCCCCGGAGTACCTCTGGATCGGCTGCTCCGACAGCCGGGTACCCGCCAACCAGCTGATGGGACTGCTGCCGGGGGATGTCTTCGTCCACCGCAACGTCGCCAACCTGGTGGTACACACCGATTTCAACTGCCTCTCCGTGCTGCAATATGCGGTGGAGGTGCTCAAGGTGAAACACATCATCGTCTGCGGCCACTATGGCTGCGGCGGCGTCAAGGCGGCGATGCAGAACCAGGAGCTGGGCCTCATCGACAACTGGCTGCGCAACATCAAGGACGTCTACTTCAAGTACGGCGAAGAGCTCGAGGCCATCGAGGATGAGCACGAGCGCTTCGATTACCTGTGCGAGCTGAACGTGGCCGAGCAGGTGGCGAACGTCTGCCACACCACCATCATCCAGAATGCCTGGCGCAAGGGTCAGGAGCTGGCGGTGCACGGCTGGATCTACGGCATCAAGGACGGTCTGCTGCACGATCTCGATCTCTGCATCAGCGGCCCGGACCAGATCCCGGACGTCTATCGCGCCTGGCCGGACATGCGTCCGCCCCACCGCCGTCGCTGAGGCGCCGCCTGGTGGCCCCCGCCCTCTACCTTCAGATCAAGCAGCACATCCTGGACGGGATCCGCGAACGCCACTACCAGGCGGGGGACAGGATCCCGACCGAGGCCGCCCTGTGCGCGCAGTTCGCCGTGAGCCGGATGACGGTGAACAAGGCGCTGCGTGAGCTGGTGGCCGAGGGCTGGCTGGTGCGCAGCGCCGGCGCCGGCAGCTTCGTTGCGGACAGGCGTACCGAGTCGCCGCTCCTGGCGATTCGCAACATAGCCGACGAGATCGCCGAGCGGGGCAGCCAGTACAGTGCCCGGGTGATCCGCCTGCAACGCCAGGCCGCCGACGAGAAGGTGGCGGTGCGCCTCGGCTTGCGGGTGGGGGCACCCACCTTTCACAGCCTCATCGTCCACCAGGCCGACGGGGAGCCGCTGCAGCTGGAGGAGCGCTTCGTCGATGCCGAGCGCCTGCCGGAATACGGCGAGCAGGATTTCACGAGGCAGACGCCAAACAGCTATCTGATGGAGGTCTGCCCCCTCTCCGAGATGGAGCACGTGGTGGAGGCGGTGCTGCCGAGTGCCGGCGAGGCCGGGTTGCTGCAGGTGCGGGTCGATACCCCCTGCCTGCTGCTGCACCGGCGCACCTGGTCGGACGGCTACCTGGTCTCCTATGCCCGCCTGCTCTCGCCGGGCTCCCGCTACAAGTTGAGCTCCAAGACCCGATTGGCCTGATTGTATATACATACTAGGTATTTGAAAGCCCACCTTCTGGTGGGCTTTTTTGTGCCTAAACTCTAATAAAGCCGCTGTTATCAAGATGTGAACTGGATCCTTTCTTTCTCTCCAGAGATCGGCTATAAAATATTGTATATACATTTAGAGGTCGGTATGAACAAGGAACTGTTGAACTGCGAGCGGGTCTGGCTCAACGTGACGCCCGCCACCCTGCGCCCCGATCTGGCGGACTACGGCCTGCTGGAGCCTCACGCCCTCGGCGTTCACGACGGCAGGATCCACGCCCTGGTCCCCATGCAGGATCTCAAGGGGCCCCATCCCGCCCACTGGCGCGACATGAAGGGCAGGCTGGTGACCCCAGGCCTCATCGATTGCCACACCCACCTCGTCTTCGCCGGCAGCCGGGCCGAGGAGTTCGAGCTGCGCCAGAAAGGGGTGCCCTATGCGGAGATCGCCCGCAGGGGGGGCGGCATCCTCTCCACCGTGCGCGCCACCCGCGCGGCCAGCGAGGATCAGCTCTATGAGCTGGCGCTGCCGAGGATCAGGTCCCTGATCCGGGAAGGGGTCACCACGGTGGAGATCAAGTCCGGCTATGGCCTCACCCTGGCGGACGAGCTCAAGATGCTGCGAGTCGCCCGCCGGCTGGGGGAGGTGCTGCCGATCCGGGTCAAGACCACCTTGCTGGCGGCCCATGCGGTGCCGCCGGAGTACCGGGACGATCCCGATTCCTGGGTCGAGACCATCTGCCAGGAGATCATCCCGGCGGCCGCCGAGGCGGGTCTGGCGGATGCGGTGGACGTCTTCTGCGAACACATCGGCTTTTCCCTCGCCCAGACCGAGCAGGTCTATCTGGCGGCGGATCAGTACAACCTCGCGGTGAAGGGGCACATGGATCAGCTCTCCAATCTGGGGGGCAGCACGCTGGCCGCCAATTTCGGCGCCCTCTCGGTGGATCACCTGGAGTATCTGGATCAGGAGGGAATACAGGCGCTGGCCCACCGCGGCGTGGTCGCCACCCTGCTGCCCACCGCCTTCTATTTCCTGAAGGAGACCAAGTTGCCACCTGTCGAGGCCCTGCGCCGCGCCGGGGTGCCCATGGCGGTCTCCTCCGACATCAACCCGGGCACGGCCCCCATCGTCTCCCTGCGCATGGCCATGAACATGGCCTGCACCCTGTTCGGCCTGACCCCGGTGGAGGCCATGACCGGGGTGACCCGCCATGCCGCCAAAGCGCTCGGCGAGCAGGAACATCTGGGGCAGTTGAGAGTGGGCATGCAGGCGGATTTCCTTATCTGGAGCTGCGTGCACCCCTCCGAAATCAGCTACCTGGTCGGCGTCGATCAGCTGGTCAGCCGGGTATTCAACGGCGAGGAGACGCACCATGGATAAGTTCAACCAGGTCGACATGTCGGTCTGGCAGGGGCGCCAGGATCCGGAAGATGGTGAACTGGCCCTGCGCTGGCACGACAAGGTTCTGCCTTGGCAAGAGGCGCAGTCCTGGCAAGCCGGCAGCGAGCCTGGCGTGGTGCTGCTCGGCTTCGCCTGTGACGAGGGGGTTCGCCGCAACAAGGGCCGGGTGGGCGCCGCCGGTGCGCCCCAGGCCATCCGCAAGCTGCTGGCCAACACCGCCTGGCACCTGGGCCGACCCGTTCATGACGGCGGCGACGTGCACTGCGACGACGGGGATCTCGATGCCGCCCACGGCCGGCTGGCCGAGCGGGTCGCCCGTGCGCTGGACCAGGGGCACTTCCCCCTGGTGCTGGGGGGCGGTCACGAGGTGGCCTTCGGCAGCTGGAGCGGCCTCAACCGTCATCTGGCTGGCAAGGGCAAGGTGGGCATCATCAACTTCGACGCCCACTTCGACCTGCGCATGAAGCAGGAGCTGGCGAGCTCGGGCACCCCCTTCTTCCAGATTGCCGAGCAGTGCGCCGCCCAGGGCACCCCTTTTAACTATGCCTGCCTCGGAGTGGCCGAGACCGCCAATACCGCGGCGCTCTTTGCCCGCGCCGAGGCGCTGGGGGTCTGGCACGTGCTGGACGAGGCGATGACGCCGGCCGAGCTGCCGGTGCTGCTGGCGGGACTGGATGCCTTTATCGCCCGCTGTGACCACCTCTATCTCACCATCGATCTGGACGTGTTGCCCGCCGCCGTGATGCCGGGGGTGAGCGCCCCCGCCGCCCGCGGCGTGGAGCTGGCGGTCATCGAACCGCTTATCGCCCATATCCGGGCCAGCGGCAAGCTCAGGCTCGCCGATCTGGCCGAGTACAACCCGAACCTGGATCAGGACAACCGCAGCGCCCGCGTGGCCGCCCGGCTGGTCCATCAACTAACCAAGTAGTGGCGCACCGCGCCGCCTGACCGTATCGCTAAACAAGGAGTGTCTATGTCTGTACAACACCAGGATCCCCGCCACGATCCGAGCCGCGTTATCCGCGCCTCCCGCGGCACCGAGCTGACCGCCAAGAGCTGGCTCACCGAGGCGCCCCTGCGGATGCTGATGAACAACCTGGATCCGGAAGTGGCCGAGCATCCCCAGTCCCTGGTGGTCTATGGCGGCATCGGCCGCGCCGCCCGCAACTGGGCCTGCTACGACAAGATCGTCGAGGTGCTGACCCGGCTCGAGGACGACCAGACCCTGCTGGTTCAATCCGGCAAGCCGGTCGGCGTGTTCCAGACCCACAAGGATGCGCCGCGGGTGCTGATCGCCAACTCCAACCTGGTGCCGCACTGGGCCAACTGGGAGCACTTCAACGAGCTCGACAAGAAGGGATTGATGATGTACGGCCAGATGACCGCCGGCTCCTGGATCTACATCGGCACTCAGGGCATCGTCCAGGGCACCTACGAGACCTTCTTCGCGGTGGCGAACCAGCATTTCGACGGCAAGCCTGCGGGCCGCTGGATCCTGACCGGGGGCCTGGGTGGCATGGGCGGTGCCCAGCCGCTGGCCGCCACCATGGCCGGCTTCTCGATGATCGCGGTGGAGTGCGACGAGACCCGCATCGACTTCCGTCTCAAGACCCGCTACGTCGACAAGAAGGCCTACAGCCTGGATGAGGCGCTGGCCATGGTCGAAGAGGCCAGGCAGAGCGGCACCGCCGTCTCCGTCGGCCTGCTCGGCAACGCCGCCGACGTCTTCGCCGAGCTGGTGGCCCGCGGCATCACGCCGGACGTGGTGACCGACCAGACTTCCGCCCATGACCCGGTGCACGGCTACCTGCCCCAGGGCTGGAGCCTGGCCCAGTGGCGCGAGCTGCAAAAGAGCGCGCCGCAAGAGGTCAACGTGGCGGCTCGCCGCTCCATGGCCCGCCAGGTGGAGGCCATGCTGACCCTGCAGGCCCGCGGCGCCGCCACCCTGGACTACGGCAACAACATCCGCCAGATGGCGCTGGAAGAGGGGGTCAAGAATGCCTTCGACTTCCCCGGCTTCGTGCCGGCCTACATCCGCCCGCTGTTCTGCGAGGGGATCGGCCCGTTCCGCTGGGTGGCGCTCTCCGGCGATCCGGAAGACATCTACAAGACCGACCAGAAGGTGAAAGAGCTGATCCCGGACGATCCCCACCTGCACAACTGGCTCGACATGGCCCGCGAGCGCATCGCCTTCCAAGGCCTGCCGGCGCGGATCTGTTGGGTCGGTGTCAAGGATCGGGTACGCCTGGGCCTGGCCTTCAACGAGATGGTGAAGAATGGCGAGCTGAAGGCACCGGTCGTCATCGGCCGCGACCACCTTGACTCCGGCTCGGTGGCGAGCCCGAACCGCGAGACCGAATCCATGATGGATGGCTCCGACGCCGTTTCCGACTGGCCGCTGCTCAACGCCCTGCTCAACACCGCCGGCGGCGCGACCTGGGTCTCCCTGCACCACGGCGGCGGGGTCGGCATGGGCTTCTCCCAGCACTCCGGCGTGGTGATCGTCTGTGACGGCACCGACGACGCCGCCAAGCGGGTCGGTCGCGTGCTGCGCAACGATCCGGGTACCGGGGTGATGCGTCACGCCGATGCCGGTTATGAAATTGCCATCAACTGTGCCGTTGATGCGAAACTGGATCTGCCGATGCTGGACACAGCTGGCAAGGGAGCGAAATAAGATGTTTGAACTCAATCTGTTGCCGGGCGAGCTGACCCTCGCCACCCTGCGCCGCGTCAGCCGCGAGCCGGTGCATGTCAGCCTGGACTCGTCCGCCCTGCCGGGGATCCACGCCTCCGCCGCCGTGGTCTCCAAGGTGATCGAACAGAACCGCGTGGTGTACGGCATCAACACCGGCTTTGGCCTGCTGGCCAACACCCGGATCCCGGTGGAGCAACTGGACGAGCTGCAGCGTTCCATCGTGCTCTCCCACGCGGCAGGGATTGGCGAGTACATGGATGACGCCACCGTACGGCTGATGATGGTGCTCAAGCTCAACTCGCTGGCCCGGGGATTTTCAGGCATACGGCTGACAGTGCTGGAGGCCCTGATGCGGCTCATCAATGCCGAAGTCTATCCTGTGGTGCCGAAGAAGGGGTCCGTCGGTGCCTCCGGCGATCTGGCGCCCCTGGCCCATATGAGCTGCCTGCTGATAGGTGAAGGCAAGGCCCGTCACAAGGGCGAGCTGATCGACGCCGCCACTGCCCTCAAGATTGCAGGCCTGGCGCCCATCGCCCTGGCGCCGAAAGAGGGGCTGGCCCTGCTCAACGGCACCCAGGCGAGCACGGCGTTTGCGCTGGAAGGGCTGTTCCACGCCGAGGATCTCTACGCCGGCGCCATCACCATAGGTGCCATGAGCGTGGAGGCGGCGCTTGGCAGCCGCCGACCCTTCGACGCCCGCATCCACGCGGTGCGTGGTCAGCGTGGCCAGATCGATGCGGCCGCCTGCTACCGCCACCTGCTGGTGGATGGCAGCGAGATCGGCATGTCCCACCACAACTGCGAGAAGGTGCAGGATCCCTACTCCCTGCGCTGCCAGCCGCAGGTGATGGGCGCCTGTCTGACCCAGATCCGCCAGGCGGCCGAGGTGCTGGTGTGCGAGGCCAATGCGGTCTCCGACAACCCCCTGGTGTTTGCCGAGGATGAAGACATCCTCTCCGGCGGCAACTTCCACGCCGAACCCGTGGCCTTCGCCGCCGACAACCTGGCGCTGGCCATCGCCGAAATAGGCTCGCTCTCCGAGCGGCGCATGGCGCTGCTGATCGACTCGCGCATGTCCGGTCTGCCGGCCTTCCTGGTCAATAACGGCGGCGTCAACTCCGGCTTCATGATCGCCCAGGTCACCTCGGCGGCGCTCGCCTCCGAGAACAAGACGCTCGCCCATCCGGCCTCGGTGGACAGCCTGCCCACCTCCGCGAACCAGGAGGATCACGTCTCCATGGCCACCTTCGCCGGTCGTCGTCTGGCAGACATGGCCGAGAACACCCGCGGCATCCTGGCGGTGGAGCTGCTGGCGGCGGCCCAGGGGCTCGACTTCCGAGCTCCCCTGCGCAGCACCGAGCTTATCGAGCTGGCCAAGGGCCGGCTGCGGGAAGAGGTCAGCTTCTACGACAAGGACAGGTACTTCGCGCCGGACATCGAGGCGGCCGCCGCCCTGCTGGGCCGTGCCAGCTACAACGACCTGATCCCGGCCGGGACCTTGCCCAGCCTCTGAACCCGAGTCTGAGCAGACCATAAAAAAGACCGCCCATGGGGCGGTCTTTTCATTTCTGGGCTTTATCCGTGTTCAAACATCAGGAACAGATAGACGACAAACAGCACAAGATGGGTGGCGCCGTGCAGGGCGTGAGTGCGGCCGCTGCTGAAGGTCACTTTACAGACCATGAGCGTGGTGATGAGCAGCACCATGTCGGCGGCAGAGAGGCCCAGGCGCACCTCCTGTCCCACCAGGGCGCCGATGAAGAGCACGGAGGGGACGGTGAGGGCGATGGTCGCCAGCACGGAGCCGAAGTAGAGGTTCATGGCCCGCTGCAGCTGGTTGTTGAAGGCCGCCTTGATGGCGCCGACCGCCTCAGGTGCGAGCACTATACAGGCGACGATAAAGCCCCCTAGGGCCGCCGGGGCCTCCATGACGTGCACCCCGTGGTTGATGGGGATGGCGAGCGTCTTGGCCAGCAGGATCACCACCACCAGGTAGGCGATCAGCAGCAGGGTGTGGTAGACGTTGCTCTGCAGCGGGCCGTGATGATCCTCGTGATCCTCGTGATCGCCGTCGACGAAGAAGTGGCTGTGGCTGCGGGTCTGGATCAGCAGGAAGACGCCGTAGAGCAGGATCGAGACGATGATCAGCATCCAGGACATGGCCTTGGACAGCCCCCCCAGGGAGCCGCCCTGGGTGAAGTTCGGCAGCACCAGGCAGAGCAGGGCCAGGGGAATGATGGCCACCAGATAGGATTTCACCCCGTCCAGGTTGAAGTTCTGGGTGTGATAGCGCCAGCCGCCGAACAGCAGGGTGAAGCCCACCAGGCCGTTGGTGACCAGCATCACCACGGCGAACATGGTGTCGCGGGCCATGGTGGGGTTGGGCTCGCCGGTCAGCATGACGGAGGAGATCATCACCACTTCCAGGGAGATGACCGACAGGGTCAGGATCAGGGTGCCAAAGGGTTCGCCCAGCTTGATGGCCAGGGCATCGGAATGACGCACCACGGAGAAGATGGCCCAGGTGACGACGGCGAGCAGGGCCAGCGACACCGGCAGGTAGACCGCAAGGGGGGTTGCCTCCGTCAACAGGTCGCTGCCGAGGGTCTTGAAGAAGATCAGGGTCAGCAGGCCGGCGGGCAGGGCAATCTCTTGGCGGATAAAGGACTTCATAGGCAGTGGTTCTCATCTCGGGGCGGCGGTGGCCGACGGGGTATGGAGCAACTTGATGGCGTCACCGGGGTGACGAACCCGTTGATGATATAGGGTGTTGTCCACTCGAGGGAAAATCATTTTTGTGGCAAGAGGTATAGGATCCGGCCAGTCAGACCGGATCCTATACCGGTTAGGCTGCGCCCGGGTTGTGCTGCCGCCAGTCCAGCAGCCAGATCTTCAGCTTGCCGAGGGGCATGGGCCTGGCGTAGACATAGCCCTGGATCAGATGGACGCCATGCTGGATCAGATAGTCGACCTGGGCCTGGGTCTCGACCCCTTCGGCGATCATCTCCATGTCCGACTTGAGGCCGAAGGCTATGATGGCTTCCAGCAGGTTGCGCTTGGGATCGTCCGTGCCTATGGTGTCGACGAACATCTTGTCGATCTTGATCTGGCGGATGCCGAGGCGCTGCAGGTAGGCGAAGCCGCCGTAGCCGGTGCCGAAATCGTCCAGCTTGAAGTGATACCCCTTCTCCTGCAGGGTGGCGATCTCCCCCATGGCCGCCTGGATGTCGGTGATGGGCTTGCGCTCCGTGAGCTCGAAGGTGAGCCTGTCCGGAGAGGGCCAGCCATGGCGTTGCAACTGGCCGCTCAGATGGGGCTGCTCTATGTGGGCGGCCACCAGGTTGACACTGACCCACTGGGTCGGCGCCAGACTGGGGAGATCGGCGATGACCTGCTCCAGCAGTTGATCCGTCATGGGCAGGATCAGGTCCTGCTCTTCCGCATAGGCGATGAAGGTGCCTGGCGGCACCATGTTCCGCCCCCGCTGCCAGCGCAGCAGGGCCTCGAAGCCGACCACCTCCCGGGTGCGGCTGTCCACCACGGGCTGGTAGAAGGGGATGAACTCCCGCCGTGCCAGCCCGGCCTGCAGCAACCCCTTGAGGGAGCGCCGGTAGTTGCGCAGCCCCCAGTAGATGGCCACTAGCAGACCCCCCAGGGCACCGCCATACCAGAGGCCGTAGTGGCGAGCCCGCATGCTTGCATGGCGCTGCAGCGCCTTGCCCGCCCACAGGGTCTGCCTGATCTGCTTGCCGGGATCCAGGAAGCTCAGGCTCTGGCTGGTGGCTTCCTGCTTGATGGTGCTGTCCCCGCGAGGAAAGATGGGATTCACCTCGCCGGGTTCCAGCTGGCTGAACTCGAGATAGAAACAGTCGGCACAAGGGGTTTTCAGCAGGTCATGGCTCCAGCTGTTGCTCAGCACCCAGTAGGCGATATTGCCGCCGGCCCTGTAGTAGGCAACCAGCTCCTGCTCGGTGTGGAAGCTGGCCTGGGTGGCGATGATCCCGAACTGATCGCCAGCGGGGTAGGGGGGCATGTCGGCGGAGTGGAAGGGCAACGTCTGTCCCAGGCTGGAGCAGCCGCTGCCGGAGGCGAGAATGAGCCCCTGTATTCGAAGATGCTTGCTGTAAAAATGGGGACCGCGCAGCAGCGCCATGTCCTGGGGGCCGCAATCGAAACGAAAGCGAGCCAGCTGGAGGCGAATGCCCTGATCCAGTTCGCGGTGGCGTTCGAGCAGCGCCTCTTCTATCTCCCGGCCTTTCTGTGTCAGCAACTGGCGGGCGAGGGGGCGCTCCAGCAGGTGCCCGAGGGGCAAGGCCAGCAGCGGTGGCAGGCAGAGCAACAGCAGACTGATCCAGAGAGGGGATGTTCGTCGCAAGAGATACCTGTCCGGTGGACGCATGGGATGCAAATGGATTGCAACATCATAGCATTAGCTGCATCGATTTGAGTCGGGTCGGTCACACTTGGAACAAAAATGGTAATCCCTTGATAAACAACCAATATGACAAATTGATTGATGAAGATTCAATCGCTGACCTGTCATAAATGACAATTGTCCAGCTTATCTGAAATGGCTAGAGTAGCGGTGCGGTTTGACTCACCGTGTGTTCAATACTCCTGTATCTATTTTTGTCAGTAGCACAGAGTGTTAGTTTTGATATGAGTGTTTCTTTTGGTCCCCGTGCGGGACCATTTTTCTGTCCGTCTCCCCCGGGTGTTGCCCCTCCTCCAGTTTTCCGTTCCGACGGCCTGCCGGCCAGAGTCTGACGCCCCCGTCCGCTTATTTGCAGAAGCGGGATCTTCATCCATAGGCGGGCTTTGGCCAAGGCTGATACCATGAGGCCCTATGGATGCTGTCGGCTACGGAAAGGCACATGAAACTGACC
This sequence comes from Aeromonas sp. R7-4, assembly GCF_040908055.1. Lineage (NCBI taxonomy): Bacteria > Pseudomonadati > Pseudomonadota > Gammaproteobacteria > Aeromonadales > Aeromonadaceae > Aeromonas > Aeromonas sp. R7-4. The sequence continues at coordinate 55,138 of NZ_JBFODA010000044.1, read as the reverse complement.
ACTCAACTCGTCTCCTTTATTACCCTGTGCGTGATCGCGGCCATGGCCATGGTGATGCTGGGCGGGGTCTTCAGTTTCCGCCAGATGGGCATGGAGCTGCAGCAGAACCGGGTCGATTCCCTGGTGGAGATCATCGACAAGCAGCTGGGGGTGACCGATGACCAGCAGGCCCTTGCCCGCTGGCTGCCCTCCCTGCTGCGGGCCTCCCACGTGGTCGAACTGGAGATCCGCCAGGACAAGCAGCGGGTCTACTGGTTTCGCGACGTGCAGCAGCAGACCGACGAGAGCCTGCTGATCCCCTACAGCAAGGCGATCCCCAATCAGGCCGGCATGCGGGCCGACTTCAAGCTGGACAGGCCGTTCAAGGAGTTCGAGTACTCCATGCGGGCCATGTTTGGCATCTCCCTCGGCGTCTTCATCGTGGTGTTCGGGCTCTGGTACTCCATTCGCTGGCTGCGCCAGCAGCTGCGCGGTGCCGAACTGCTGGCGGAACGGGCCCAGCTGATCCTGGATGGCAAGCTCACCAAGCTGGCCCATGATCCGGCAGAGGAGTGGCCGGCCCCGGCCAGCCAGGCCCTCGACTATCTGCTGGCCGAGCTGGCGGACGCCCGCAAGGAGCGAAGCCGGTTCGACAACTTCATCCGCAGCAATGCCTTCGTCGACAAGACGACGGGCATCGGCAACCGCCTCTTCTTCGACAACCGGCTGGAGAGCGCCATCATGGAGGCGAGCGTGATCAGCGGCGGGGTGCTGCTGATCGAGCTGGCCGGGCTGGAGGAGCTGGATCCCGAGTTGAGCAGTCGCCCGAGCCAGGAGCTGCTGATGGAGGCGAGCGCCTCCATCGGTGCCTTCGTGCGCAAGCACAGCGGCGCCCTGCAGGCCCGCTATGCGGGTCAGGTGTTTGCCGTGCTGCTGCCCAACATGTCCGAGAGCGAGATGGTGGACGGGGCCAGCCAGCTGCTCAAGAGCCTGCAGCGCCTGCACTGGCCCGAGGCGGTCAATGTGGAGACGGCCGTCTACCTGGGGGCCGTCTGCTACCAGGCCGAGGACTCCCTGCTCAAGGTGCAGGAGGAGGCCGAGCTGGCGCTCAAGAGCGCGCGCCTGCAGGGCCACAGCGGATGGTTCCTGTTCGAGAAGTCCCTCAACGACGAGGCGAGCAGCAAGGGGACGGTGCGCTGGCGCACCCTGATCAGCCGTCGCATCGAGGAGCGGGGGATCTCCTTCTATCTGCAGCCGGTGCAGCAGGAGCGGGATCAGGTGGTGCTGCAGCAGGAGCTGCTGATCCGCATCCACGACGAACAGGGCAGGGAGCTGCAGGCGGGGGTCTTCATGCCCATGGCGGAGAAGGCCGGGCTGCTGCTGCCGCTGGACCGGCTGGTGGTCGCCAGCACCCTGCGCCTGCTGCGGCAGCGGCCGGCGTCGAGCTGCCCCGTCAGTCTCTCCCTCAGCGCCCAGAACCTGCTCAACCGGGAGTTCCAGCGCGAGCTCTTCTTCGATCTGTTCCAGCTGCCGCGCAGCACCAACGAGGGGCTGATCCTGCAGCTGTCGGAATCCCAGGTGACCCGCCACTACGAGGCCCTCAAGCGGCCGCTGCGGGCGCTGCGCATGCTGGGCTGCCAGCTGGCCATCGATCACGCGGGTCAGGATGTAGTGAGCACCCAGTACATCAAGGAGTTCGAGATCCACTTCCTCAAGCTGCACCCCAGCCTGGTGCGGGAGATCCACCTGCGCCAGGTCAACCAGATGGCGGTGCGCAGCCTGGTGGGCGGCTGTGCCAACACCCAGACCCGGGTGATAGCGGTGGGGGTGGAGAGCGGCGACGAGTGGAAGATGCTGCGCCACCTCGGGGTGCACGCGGGGCAGGGCCCCTGGTTCGCCGAGCCCGAACCGTTCACCATGCCCACCTGACAGTGGCGCCGGCAGGACGATGAAGCGCCCTTTGGCGCGACCGGCCGTGGCGGGCGGTCCTAGAGACGGCCCTGCTCCCGCAAGCCCGCCAGCCCCTGCATGCCGCCGGTGTGGATGAAGACCACCTCGCTGCCGCGGGGAATGCGGCCGGCGTCCAGCTCCCGAAACAGCCCCCACATCGCCTTGCCGCTGTAGATGGGCTCGAGCGGCAGCCCGGTCTGGGCGCTGAAGTCCTGCACCCATTGCCAGAGCGCCTGGCTGAACCTGGCGTAGCCGCCATCGTGGTGATCCAGGGCGATGTGCCATCCCTGGGTGGTGGCCGCCGCCGGATGAAGCCGGCATACCTCGTCATGGAGGAAGCCTCCCCCCTTGAGCACGGCGATGGCCAGGATCCGCTCCCGCTCCCGTTTGCCCGCGATGAGCCCCGCCAGGGTACCGCCGCTGGCGCAGGGCAGCACCCAGAGATCCGGCGAGAAGGGCAGTTCGGTCACCAGCTCGGCCACCCCGGGGATGGCGAGCGGGCTGCTGCCCCCCTCCGGCACTATCAGGGTGTCTTCATCCTCGAACCTGGCCAGCCAGTCGGGATCCTGGCGTCGCCGGTAGATCTGGCGGTCCACGAAAACGAGATCCATGCCCCAGCCTCTGGCCGCACTCAGGGTCGCGTTGCTGACGGTGGCGGCTTCACCGCGTATGATGCCCGTGGTGCGCAGCCCCAATCTGAACCCAGCCGCCGCCAGGGCGTGGATGTGATTGGAGTAGGCACCGCCGAACGACAGTATGTGCGTCTTGCCCTGTGACCTGGCCCGTTCCAGGTGGTATTTGAGCTTGCGCCACTTGTTGCCGGAGAGGGTCGGGTGGATCAGGTCGTCCCGCTTGCACCAGAGCCTGACGTCCCTGGCATCCAGCAGCGGGTGGTGGATCCTGTGCAGGGGGGAGGGGAGACTGAGGGGGGCCAGCGGGTCGTCTGCGGGGGGCGTCGGCCCGGCCTTCGGAGCATTGTCTGTCATAAAATTGGAGGCTAATCGCCTGTTTATGTTAAGGTTTAATCCGTTTCATGCCGTCAGGTGCAGAGCCAGATGAAGTCATTTTTCAGACGTTCGTCCCCCAGCCATCAGGTCGGACTCCTGCTGGCCAGCGATCGCATCCTGCTGGCCAGCACGGGGCCCGCGCCCGTGTTCACCAGCCGCGCCGTCAATGGGCCTCACGAGTGGTCCAGGGCCCTGGCAGAGCTGTTTTCCCTGCATGGGTTGGCCAAGTCTAAGGTGCGGGTGGCCCTGGCCGCCAGCCTTTATCAGCAGATCCAGATCGACAAGCCCGCCGTGCCCGATGCCGAGATGGCGGGGGCCCTGCCCTGGGCCGTCAAGGACTTCGTCACCGACCCCGTGTTGCAGCTCGCCATGGATTACGTGGATCTGCCGACCCCCCCTGCGGGCCGCCCGAGGATCAACGTGATCTGCGTGCCGAAGAGCCGGATACAGCAGGTGGCGGATGCGGTCAACGGCGTGGCCACCCTGGCCGCCATCGTCAGCGACGAGCTGGCCATGACGGCCCTCTACGAGGAGGATCAGGCGGTCCGCATGCTGCTCTGGCAACCCAGGGGACAGGAGTTGCAACTGCTGGTCTTCCATCGGGGCGGCCTCTGCTTCTCACGCCAGCTGCGCGGCTTTGCCGCCCTCACCGGCCCCCGTGAGCCCGAAGACGAGCTGCTCGACGCGCTGGCGCTGGAGCTTCAGCGCTCCATCGACTATCTGGCCGGCCATCTCAAGCTGCCGGAGCCGGGCCAGTTGCAGCTCGCCATCGCCTCCTCCGCCATGGGGCTGCTGGTCCGCCACCTGGAGCAGGCCTTCGGCTTCCCGGTGTCGGCCATGGCCAACAAGGCGGTGCTGGCCGGGGTGGAGTACCTCAGTGCCTATGGCGCCGCCCTGGGCAGGAGCGAATGATGAAACACCATATCAACCTCTATGGCGCCGAGTTCAGACCCAGGCGCCTGTGGGCCAGCCTCCCCCAGATGAGCCTGGTCTGGGGCGGCGTGCTGCTGCTGTTGCTGGCGGCCACCCTCTTCTATGGCTGGCAACAGCAGGGCCTGGACCGTGAATTGGCTGGCGTGCGGGCACAGCTCGACGTGCAGCGCGGCGAGGCCAGGCGGCTGAATGCCGAGCTGGCCCGTCATCAGGCGGATGCCGGGTTGCAGCAGCAACTGGCCGACAAGCGGGAGGAGCTGGGCGCCAAGCAGGCGCTGATGCAGCAGCTTGGCAGCCTCTCCCTGCAAAAATCCCGGGGCTATGCGGGCGTGATGGCGGATCTCGCCCGCCTGCGGGATGCCCGCCTCTCCCTGCAGCGGATCGAGATAAGCGACGGGCGGATCAATCTCTCCGGGGTGGCCGAACGCAGCCAGGACGTGCCCGCCTGGGTGAATCGCTTCAAGCAGACCCCGACCCTGGCGGGGGCGCAGTTTGGCGAGCTCACCCTGAGTCGGGACAAGGAGGGCCGGCTGGCCTTCCAGCTCAGTGGCATAGCGCGGGAGGCCCCCTGATGGAGATGAAGGCACAGTGGCAGGGGTGGGCGACCCGGATCGCCGCCCTCAGCCTGCGGGAGCGGATCCTGATCCTGCTGACGGGGGTCATCCTGCTGGGCGCCCTCGGCGTCTATGGCTGGCTGGAGGCCGCCAATACCCGCCTGAACCAGGATCGCCAGGCTCTGATGGCGGCGCAGCGGGATCTGGAGATCCTGACCCTGGAGAACCAGGGCAAGCAGGCCCGGCTGGGGCGGGATCCCAACGCCCGGGTGCGCGAGCAGCTGGCCGGCGTGCAGGCGTCCCTCGACCAGCTGGATGGGCAGTTGCTGGCCCAGACGGTGGATCTTATCCCGGCCCGGGAGATGCCGGCGGTGCTGGAGGCCCTGTTGTCTCGCTCCGCCAGCCTGCATATGCTGGCGCTGACCTCCCTCAAACCCGAGCCGCTGATGGCCGGCGAGCAGCGCGTCAACCTGTTCAGGCACGGGATCCGGCTCCAGCTGGAGGGGGGCTATTTCGATGTCTACCAGTACCTGAAGGCGCTGGAGGCCCTGCCCCGTCACTTCTACTGGAAGGGCTTCGACTACAGGGTGGTCGAACACCCCAAGGCGGCGGTGGCGATGGAGATCTACACCCTCAGCACCAGCAAGGAGTTTATCCGTGGTTAAGCGGCATATCGGCGGGACGGGATCCCGCGCCCTCCCGTCCTGGCGCTGGCTGGCCCTGTGGGGCTGTCTGCTGGTCCCCCCGGCCCAGGCGGAGGTGCTGCAGGATCCCACGGCTCCCCTGGCCGGCACGGCGCCGGCGGCGAGTGCGAGCAAGGGGGCCGGCCTGCCCCGCCTGCAGAGCGTGATCCTGGGCAACGGCCCGGCCCTGGCGGTGATCAACGGCCAGAGCTATCGGGTGGGCCAGCAGGTCAACGGCTTCCGGCTGGTGGCCATCGGCGTCGATTCCGTGGTGCTGGAGAAGGCGGGCAAGCGCCAGACACTGACCCTGTTTGGCAGCAAGATCCGGATGTGAGTCGGTACCGTGAAGGATGTCACGGGCCAGGTTTGTCGAGTTTCATTGCGAGTCAGGTGCACGAATAACATGAAAAAACCCCCTTTTTGTCTGCTTCCCCTCGCGCTGGCGATGGCGGGTTGCACTACCTATCGCCATCCCGAGCCGGTGCAGGCGAAGGATGCGCTCAAGCAGGCCATGAGCGAGCAGACCCCGACCGCCCCCCTGACCACCCTGCCCCCCTCGGTGCAGAGCGAACTGCTGCAGCTCAATCGTCCCCAGCAGCCCCTGCCCGTCCCCGAGAAACGGATGCGCATCGCGGCCCATGACGTCGATGCGGTGGAGTTTTTTGGCTCCCTGTTCAAGGGCTCCCGTTACAGCGTCGCCGTCCATCCCGGGGTGGCGGGTGCCATCTCGGTGGAATTGAAAGACGTGACCCTGCAGGAGGCGCTGGCGACGGTCGGCGACATGTACGGCTTCGACGTGCAGCGAAAGGGCAATGTCTTCCACGTCTATCCGGCCGGTCTGCGCACCGAGACCATACCGGTCAACTACCTGATGATGGCTCGCCGCGGCCTCTCCCGTACCTCGGTGAGTACCGGCGGGGTGACCGCAAACGACAACAATAACAACGGCAATAACAACAACGTCGACAACGGCCTGAACAACGGCGGCAACAACAACTTCGACTCCTCCTCCAACGGTGACAGCAATGCCAACGGCAACGGCACCCGGATCGAGACGGACAGCAACAACGACTACTGGACCGATCTGCGGGACTCCCTGCAGACCCTGATCGGCAACGGCGAGGGGAGAGCCGTCATCACCAGTCCCCAGGCGGGTCTGGTCACGGTGCGGGCCTATCCGAAGGAGCTGAAGGCGGTGCGCGAGTTCCTGGATCAGTCCGGTGAGCATCTCAAGCGCCAGGTGGTGCTGGAGGCGCGGATCCTGGAGGTCTCCCTCAACGAGGGCTACGAGCAGGGGGTGGACTGGAGCGGTCTCTCCGCGAGCTGGGATGGCGGCAAGGGCATCACGGGGGGCGGCTCCCTGCTCGACAGCCCCATCGCCAATACCCCCAACCAGATCTTCCGGGCGCTGGGGGGCGGTGCTGGCTTCACCATTTCCGATGGCAACTTCAACGTGGCGGTCAGCCTGCTCAAGACCCAGGGGGACGTGAACACCCTGTCGAGCCCGCGCGTCACCGCCACCAACAACCAGAAGGCGGTGATCAAGGTGGGCACGGACGAGTACTTCGTGACCAATGCCTCGACCACCACCACCACCTCGGGCAACTCGGCCCCCATCGTCACCCCCAACGTGGAGCTGACCCCCTTCTTCTCGGGCATCGCCCTGGACGTGACCCCGCAGATCGACGAGGCCGGCCGGGTGCTGCTGCACATCCACCCCTCCGTCATCGACACCGAGGAGCAGAGCAAGACCATCAACGTCGGTACCGCCGATCCCCTGGTGCTGCCGCTCGCCAAGAGCTCCATCCGCGAGTCGGATACCGTGGTGCAGGCCAACAACGGCGACATCGTCGTCATCGGCGGCCTGATGAAGACCGACAAGCAGGAGATCGTCAGCAAGGTGCCCCTGCTCGGGGACATTCCCTGGGTCGGCGAGGCCTTTACCAACCGCCGCGAGAGCAACCGCAAGGTGGAGCTGGTGATCATGCTCAAGCCGACCGTGGTGGAAAAGGATACCTGGCAGCAGGAGCTGCAACGCTCCTCCGAGCTGCTCGACAAATGGTACCCGCCCAAGGGCTAAACCATGATGCGCACCCCCATAGCGTCAGCGCCATCTCGCCGGCCTCTTGCCGCCGCAGCCCCCAATATTGGCGCTGACGGGGCCGGGGAGGGGAGATGTATCTGAGCCATTTCGGCCTGCGGGAGCCCCCCTTCGGCCTGACCCCGAACACCGGCTTCTATTACGGCCTGCCCCCCCACGAGGAGGCGATGCAGGTGCTCAACTGGGCGCTGGCACAGGGGGAGGGCTTCATCAAGGTGACCGGCGAGGTGGGCACCGGCAAGACCCTGCTGTGCCGCAAGCTGCTGAGCGAGCTGGGCTCGGAGGCGCGTCCGGTGCGCCTGGCCTGGCTGCCCAATCCCCATCTCACCCCGGGGGAGCTGCGCACGGCCCTGGCCCTGGAGCTGGGGCTGACGCTACAGGGAGAGGGCGAGCTGGATCTCACGGATCGCATCCACCGCCACCTCATCGCCCTGCACCAGCAGGGGAGCCGGGTGGTGGTGCTCATCGACGAGGCGCAGGCCCTGCCCGACGAGACCCTGGAGGCGATCCGGCTGTTCGGCAACCTGGAGACGGAGTCCTGCAAGCTGCTGCAAATCGTGCTGTTCGGCCAGCCCGAGCTGGATGCGCGGCTGGGGCAACCCCGCCTGCGCCAGCTGCGCCAGCGCATCGGCTTCTCCTACCGCCTGCGGCCGCTGCGGCTCGACGAGACCCGGGCCTATCTGGAATACCGGCTGCAGGTCTCCGGCTACCGCGGGGCCGCCCTGTTCGAGGGGCGGGCCCTGCGCAGGCTGTGGCGCGCATCCCGCGGCATTCCTCGCCTCATCAACATACTGGCGCAGAAGTGCCTGATGCTGGCCTATGGCCGCGGGCTGCGGCGGATCGACAGCGCCCTGGTCCGGCTCGCCATCCGCGATACCGAGGACGCCGGCGGCGGTCGTCTCACCTTCTGGTGGCCCCTGCTGCTGTTGCTGGGGGCCGCCCTGGCCTATGGAGTCTGGTCATGAGCGTGATCAATCAGATGCTCAAGGATCTGGAGCGGCGCCAGCCGGGATCCGAGGATGCCGCCGTCTATGTGGCGCCGGTGCGCCAGCAGGGCTGGTGGATGCTGGTGCTGACCCTGCTGTGCACCCTGGCCCTGGCGATCCTCGGCTGGCGTACCTGGATCTACTGGCAGCAGAGCCAGCGGGCCGCCCAGCCAACGGCGCGGGTCGTCGAATCTCCGGTCCAGGCATCGGCGTCTGCCGCTGTCACTCCGATCGTCTCGTCCGCCCTCCCTGCGATGGCGAGCACGGCAGTGCCCACCGCCTCCTCGGAGGGGGCGGCGAGCGTGCTGGCGGCGTCCCCCGCGAGGGTATCGAGCCCGGCTCAGACGCCGGTGCCCGCCGACGAGGCCCAACCGGCGTCCGGGGCCCAGGCCGACGAGACTCAAGCAGATGAGAACCAGGTGGACGAGGGGCTGGCGGACGAGGCGATCCCGAGCGACGAGGAGTTGCAGCCGGATCTCTATGCCGAGCTGGCCGCGGAGCAGGACGCCGAAGAGGCGCCTGCGGCCCCGCGCAAGCCCGGGATCCTGAAGATAGAGACGGTGGAACTCTCCGCGTCCGAACTGGCCGCCCTGGCCGAACGCAAGGCGACCACCGCCATGGCCAAGGGGCAGATGCAGGAGGCGCAGGACAGCTATTACGAAGTGCTGGCCCACGACCCGCACAACCAGGGGGCGCGCGAACAGCTGGCGGGCCTGCTCTACGGGGCGGGGCGGCTGGCCGAGGCGAGCCAGGTGCTGGAAGAGGGGCTGAGGCTGGATCCCGCCCAGGCCGATCTGCGCCTGCTGCTGGCCCGGGTGGCCATTGGCAGCGGAGAGCGGCAGAAGGCGCTGGACTGGCTCACCGGCTACCAGCCCGAGCTGGCCGGCAACCTGGACTACTACGCCACCTGGGCCGGACTCGCCCAGGAGCTGGGGCAGCCCGCCCGGGCGTCCGAGCTGTATGTCAGGCTGTTGCGCCAGCAGCCGGATCAGGGGCGCTGGTGGCTCGGACTCGGCGTGGCCGAGGATGGTCAGGGCCACCGTCAGCGGGCGCTGGACGCCTATCGCAACGCCCAGCTGCACGGCAACCTGGGCGAGGCCTCGACCCAGTGGCTGGAACAGCGGATCGCCCAGCTCAACCCCTAAGAACCCGCCATGGCCCGGCCGCGTCGGCGAACGCTGACCGGATGGGCCGCGGGTGTGAAGCAACCGACATCGGAGCGTAAATGGCACAACCCAGACTGAAGATGCGCCTCGGCGACCTGCTGGTTCAGGAGCAGATCATCTCGGATGATCAGCTGCAGCTCGCCCTGCAGCAGCAGCGCCACACCGGCCGCAAGCTGGGCACCACCCTGATCGATCTCGGCTTCATCAGCGAGGTGCAGCTGCTGACCTTCCTCGCCCGTCAGCTGGACGTGCCCTTCTTCGATCTCAACAACCTCACCATAGACGCCGCGGCCGTGACCCTGCTGCCCGAGGTGCAGGCGCGCCGCTACCGGGCGCTGGCCGTCAACCTCACCGACGACAAGGTGACTGTGGTGATGTCGGATCCCGCCGACTTGAGCGCCCTCGATGCCATCGCCGCCCTGCTGAGCCCGCGGGAGCTGGTGCTGGCGGTGGCGCGGGAAGGCCAGTTGCTGGAGTATTTCGATCGCCTCTACCGCCGCACCCGGGAGATCGAGAGCTTCGCGGTGCAGCTGCACGAGGAGCACCAGGAGACCGTCTTCGAGCTCGGCACCGGCGGCCTGAACGCCGGGACCGACGAGGGGGAGGCGACGGTGGCCAAGCTGCTGCGCTCCCTGTTCGAGGATGCGGTGCAGGTGGGGGCGTCGGATATCCATATCGAGCCGGACGAGAAGGTGCTGCGGATCCGCCAGCGGATCGACGGGGTGCTGCACGAGAACATCCTGAGCGAGGTGCGCATCGCCCAGGCGCTGGTGCTGCGCCTGAAGCTGGTGGCCGGCCTCGACATCTCGGAGAAGCGGCTGCCCCAGGATGGCCGCTTCAACATGAAGGTGCGCGGCCGCGACGTCGACGTGCGGATGTCCACCATGCCGGTGCAATACGGCGAGTCCGTGGTGATGCGCCTGCTGGATCAATCCTCCGGCATACTGTCCCTGATCGAGACCGGCATGCCGCCGGCCATACTGACGCGCTTTCGCCGCCAGTTGCGGCGTCCCCACGGCATGATCCTGGTGACGGGCCCCACCGGCAGCGGCAAGACCACCACCCTCTATGGCGCGCTCTCCGAACTCAACCAGGCGAGCCACAAGATCATCACGGTGGAGGACCCGGTAGAGTACCGATTGCCCCGCATCAACCAGGTGCAGGTCAATCCCAAGATAGGCCTGACCTTCTCCCAGGTGCTGCGCTCCACCCTGCGCCAGGATCCGGACATCCTGCTGGTGGGGGAGATGCGGGACAGCGAGACGGTGGAGATCGGCCTGCGCGGCGCCATCACCGGCCACCTGGTGCTGACCACATTGCACACCAACGACGCCGTCACCAGCGCCCTGCGCCTCATCGACATGGGGGCCCCCGGCTACCTGGTGGCGAGCGCCCTGCGGGCCGTGGTGGCCCAGCGCCTGGTGCGGCGAGTGTGCGAACACTGCGCCTGCGAGACGGCGCCGGACGAGGGTCAGGCCACCTGGCTCTCCGTATTGTCTGGGGAGGCGCCCGGCCAGCACAGCTATCGCAAGGGGCGCGGTTGCCAGAGCTGCAACTTCACCGGTTACTCGGGCCGGATCGGGGTCTACGAGCTGCTGGAGCTGGATCAGCCCATGATGGACGCCCTGCGGCGCAATGACGCCGAGGGCTTCGCCCGGGCGGCGCGGGAGCACGAACACTACAGGCCCCTGGCCCTCACGGCGCTCGACTATGCCCGGGAGGGGATCACCTCGGTGGACGAGGTGCTCAGGCTGGCGGAGGATCTGGGGTAAGTCATGACTCACACCCATAGCAGTGCATCACAGAGCCCCCCGGGCGATCGAGGTCGCCCATGAGTCGCTTTGCCTACAAGGGGCGCGACAGCCAGGGGCAGGCCGTCAGCGGCGTGGTGGAGGCGGCCAGCGAGCTGGCCGCCGCCGAGCAGCTGATGCGCCGCGGGGTCATGCCCACCGAGTTGAAGGCCGGCCAGGCCAGGTCTGCCGCCATCGACTGGTCCCTGCTGCTGGAGGGGAGCGTCAAGCTGGAGGAGCTGGTGGTGTTCAGCCGCCAGATGTATGCCCTGACCCGGGCGGGCATTCCCATACTGCGCGCCATCGCCGGGCTGGAGGAGAGCGCCCACAGCAAGCCCCTCAAGCGGGCGCTCCACGCCCTGGGAGAGGATCTCGGCAATGGCCGGCCGCTGTCGAGCTCCATGCAGGCCCACCCCAGGGTGTTCAGCAGCCTGTTCGTGGCCATCATCCACGTGGGGGAGAATACCGGCCAGCTGGAGGAGGCCTTCCTGCAGCTCGCCAACTACTTCGATCTGGAGCTGGAGACCCGCAAGCGGATCAAGACCGCCATGCGCTACCCCAGCTTCGTGATGATCGCCATCGCCGTCGCCATGGTGATCCTCAACATCATGGTGATCCCGGTCTTTGCCAACATGTTCGCCAAGTTCGGGGTGGAGCTGCCGCTGGCGACCCGGATCCTGCTCGCCACCTCCCACTTCTTCGTCCACTACTGGTGGCTGCTGCTGGCCATCCTGGTGGGGGCTGTCGTCGGCTGGCGCCGCTGGGTTGCCACGACCAGGGGCAAGCTGGCCTGGCACAGATGGCAGCTCAGACTGCCCATCGTCGGCTCCATCATAGAGCGCTCCCTGCTGGCCCGCTTCGCCCGCAGCTTCTCCATGATGCTCAAGGCGGGGGTGCCGCTGAACACGGCGCTGACCCTGGTGGCCGATGCGGTGGACAATGCGTATATGGCGGGGCGGATCCGCGACATGCGGGGCGGCATCGAGCGGGGTGAGAGCCTGCTGCGCACCGCCGGGGCCAGCGGCCTGTTCACCCCCCTGGTGATGCAGATGATCGCGGTGGGGGAAGAGACGGGCCAGGTGGACGAGTTGCTGCACGAGGCGGCCGAATATTACGAGCGGGAGGTGGACTACGACCTCAAGAGCCTCACCGCCCGCATCGAACCCATCCTGATCGGCATAGTGGCGGTCATGGTGCTGGTGCTGGCGCTCGGCATCTTTACGCCCATGTGGGACATGATGCGTGCCGTGCGCGGTCAGTGATGTGGTCCGGCATCTTCACTCCTCCTGGTGGGGGACATGATGCGAGCGGTGCGTGGTAGACAAGGGGCGGGAAGGCATGAGCAGACAGTCGGAGCAGGATCAGCGTTGGCTGGGAGGATACAGGCGGATGGTCGTCCTCGTCCTGCTGCTGGTCATCCTTGCCACCCTGGCCACGAGCTATCGCAGCCACCGGGAAGAGGCGCTGGCGGTCAGCCTGAGCCTGCTCGGGGAGCAATTCGCCGTGCGGGTCCAGCGGCTGCACGGGCGCTGGCTCGATGAGCGGCGCCCCGTTGTGCTCCATGCCGAGGGGCTGGCCTGGCAGTTCGACGATCGGGGCTGGCCCCTGGCGGTGCTGCCGCTGGGCTCGCCGTCCGAGAACTGCCGCCGGTTGTGGCTGGCCCTGATCGGCCCAGAGGATCGGGCCCTGCCAGCCTGGCAGGCCCTCGCCAGCCGGGATGGGGGCGGGTGCGAGTTCGGCTGGGAAGGCCAGTGGCTGAGCTACCGTTTTCGCGATGGCCGGGTGGGCAAGCCTTGAGCCGGCACGCTCAAGTGCTTCAGCGGCATGATTTTTTTCTGTTCACATGAAATAATGCGGACCATTACGGAGGCAGCATGGCAGCAAAGAGAGTGAGTCCTGGCCGGATGGCCGGTTTTTCCCTGATCGAGCTGGTGATCGTCATCGTGATCCTGGGGATCCTGGCCGTCACCGCCTTGCCCCGCTTCCTCGACGTGACCGACGAGGCGAAGAAGGCGAGCGTGGAGGGGGTGTCCGGCGGTTTCGCCACCGGGGTCTCCCTGGTGCGGGCCCAGTGGGAGGCCGAAGGACGGGCCAAGCAGGACGGGCTCAATACGGTGCTCTATGACGGCTCCCGTTTTTACCTGACGACGCCAACCGACAGCCAGGTCAGCAATGGCGAGCTCTCTCCGGGGTATCCCATGGACACGGCGGCGAGTGGCAGCGCCAATGTGGATCCGGCCAGCCTGACGGCGGCCCGCTGCCTCAATATCTGGGAGGGACTGCTGCAGAACCCTCCCAAGGCGACTGCCAGCTTTGACGAGGTGCGCGGTAGCGGCAATGACCTGAAGTTCTATGCCACCGTGAGCAACAACGGGCTGGATTCGGTCTGCCGTTACTATCTGGTCAACAGCCTGAGCAAGGGCAGTGATGGGCGCTATCAGGACCCGCAAGGGAGCACGGACGCCTACATGAGTTTCAGTTATCGCCCGGCCTCAGGCCAGGTGACCACCCATATCAATTGATAAACCGAGGAAAACGCAATGAAGAAGCAATCGGGTTTTACCCTGATCGAACTGGTGATCGTGATCATCATCCTGGGCATTCTGGCGGTCACCGCCGCACCCAAGTTCCTGAATCTGCAGGATGATGCGCGTCTGGCTGCGGCCAACGGCGTGAAAGCCTCGCTCCAGAGTTCCTCCCAGCTGGTATATAGCAAAGCCGCTATTCTGGGGATCGAGAGCACTTCAGGTGCCGTCTCTGTCGCTGGGGCAACCGTTAACACCAAATATGGTTATCCGGTGAATGCCGACGTAGCCAAAACAGTCTCTCTGGATGGTTGGGCGGAAGTCTCAGGCTCCGTGGGTACCTTCAAACCGAGTAACGAGCCAAACAGTAAGTGTGCCGTTACTTATAAGAATGAAGGCGCCATTACTGCGGCGGGTGGTGTCCCCTCCATCGCTGTCAGTACCGACTGCGGCAAATAATGGTTAACAAGGGCGAGGCTTCGGCCTCGCTTTTTCTTTATCCCTGATATTCCCGATGAGAGCGTGAATGACGACAACCAAGGGTTTCACCCTGATTGAACTGGTGATCGTGATCCTGTTGCTCGGGATTCTGGCCGCCTTTGCCGTGCCCAAGTGGCTGGGCAAAGGCGGCTTTGAAACCCATACGCTGCGCGACGAGCTGGTGGCCCGGCTGCGGCTGGTGCAGACCATGAACATGCAGGAAGGGGAGGCGCGCTGCACCCAGCTGGTATTGGAGGCGGGGCGCTTTGGCCATCTGACCAGGGCGAGCTGCGCCCCCGCCCCCATCTCCGGCTGGAGTGCGGATGAGCAGACCCGTGGGCGTCTGGTCACGGCCTCCGGTGGCGTCTCCCTCCCCCAAGGCAGCTTCTCTTTCGACAAGCGAAGCGGTCGTCCGCTCTCACCCTCAACCTGCATCAATGGCTGCAATCTGGTGGTGAGCAGCGGGCAGGAGAGCGCCCGGCTGCGCATCGAGCCGGAAGGTTATGTCCATGCGATCCCTTAAGGCCCGGCGCGGCTTCACCCTGATAGAGTTCGTGGTCGGCATGGTGCTGCTGGCCGTGGCGTTGACCGGTATTCTGGGGCTGCTCATCAACCAGGCGCCCCAGTCGGTGGATCCGGTACAGCAGGTGCGGGCGGCCCAGCTGGCCCAGCGCATCCTGAACGAGGTGCTGGAGAAGTCCTTCGATGAGCATTCCGATCACAACGGCGGCCGTTTTCGCTGCGGCGAGACCGCTGGCACGCCTCCCATAGCCCATGCCCCCTGCACGGCGAGTGCCGACTATGGCCCGGACGGCGGCGAGACCCGTCCCTATGAATTCAACGACGTGGACGATTTCGACACCGGGGGCAGCTGGGTGGCGGCCAACCGCTTTACCCAGACCGCGGCCGGTGTCAGCGAGGAGGAGTATCGCCACTATCGGGTGAAGATCGCGGTCGTGCCGGACGCGCTCTTTGGCAGCACGGGCCATGGTGCCGAGTCCATCGGCAAGCGTATCGAGCTGTGGGTGCGTTTGCCGGATAAGAGCGAGCTGGCCTTTGCCCTCTATCGGGGGAACTATTGATGGACAAGCCGCATTCCCCTTATGCCGCGTCCGATTGCGCATTGGTTACCACAACCCGTTACCGCGTCCGATCAGGCTTCGCTCATCGAACCTGCGCCCAACCCAGGCGTATGCAGGGCTTCACCCTGGTCGAACTGGTGATGGTGATCCTGCTGCTCGGGGCCATGGCCACCTTCTCCAGCCAGTTCATCGGCATCGGCACCCAGATCTACGGGGACGCCAGCCGCCGCGAACAGCTGATGAGCGATGCCCGCTTCGCCCTGGAGCGGCTCAATCGCGAGGTGCGGGACGCCGTGCCGGGCTCGGTGCGCATTGAGGACGAGGGTGGCAGCGCCATGGAGCAGGGGGTCTGCCTGCGCTTCTGGCCCATCGTCACCGCCAGCCGCTACCTGGGCACCGGCCTCGGCAGCGATCTCGCCATAGTGACGCCGACCGTGCTTCCCAGGCAGGATCAAGACCTTGCCATCGTCTATCCCCTCGCCGATCCCCTGCTGACCCTGGATCAGGGCTGCCTGCACGGCAGGTGCGTGGCCAAAGTCGATACCGTGGGGAGCCCGGTCTCGGGGGCGCTGCCGCTGACGGTGCAGGGCACCTTCGCCAAGGGCTCCCCGGGGCAGCGCATCTATTTTGCCAGCCGGCAGGTGCGCTACTGCGTGGCGGGAAGCCGGCTGATGCGGGCCAGCGCCGCCATCGGAACCGATATCGCCGCCAGCACGCCGGTTTTGATGGCCGAGCATGTCCGCCCGGCGGCTCACTACTTCTACCGGGAGCCCGCCGCCTTCAGCCAGAGCGAGGTGGGGCTGAGGCTGGAGTTCGAGCAGCGCGGTGAGCGCGTCCTCTTCAACCACAAGCTGGAGACGCTCAATGTCCCCTGACGCCCGCCCCCTTCCCCCCGGCACCCAGCGTGGCAGCGCCATCATGATCGCCCTCTTCGTCATCGTCATCATGGCCCTGCTGGCCGCGGCCATGGGGCGCTTCCTGGTGGACAGCGGCGAGAAGCACGGGGTGGAGGTGCGCGGAGTGCGGGCCCTGATGGCGGCCCAGAGCGGGCTGGAGATCGCGCTGTACCGGCTCTATCCCAATGACGAGTGGACCGCCCAGCGGTGCGATGCATCGACCACGACCGCCTTTGCGCTGCCCGGACTGGCGGATTGCGAAGCCGAAGTGAGCTGTCAGCAGATCACCGTGAGCGCGGCCGGCGGGACCCAGACCGGCTACAGATTTCGCAGCGAAGGGCGCTGCGGCGATCCGGGTGTGAACAGTGGCCCCAACCCGGACTTTGCCGTGAGCCGTACCCTGGTGGCGGAAGCCTTCGATGGCACCACGCCGTGAGACCTCTTGCAAGGAGCCAGTACCCATGACGTCCCGTCCGCCTCTCTGGGCCCCCATGCTGTTCGCCATGCTGCTGGGCTCGGTCCCGGCACAGGGGGCCGATCAGTGCACCGCCGCCTTCCTCTTCCCGGTGCAGAGCCACGCTGCGCCAGGTGTGCTGAGCATGACCAGCGAGAGCAAGATCATCAGCTCGACCGTGGGAACCCGTTACCCCTTCCTCGGCAAGAACATCCAGCCAAACGCCAACTGCAACAGCAGCGGCTACTGGGACGGTGGTACCTGGACCTCCAACTGCAACGTCAGCGGTGCCCTGGCCAGCCCCCTCGGCGGCGTGGCCTTCATCGAGGACCCCAATGCATTTCCGGCCAATCCGGGAGGCTTTCCTGCCTATGGCGGCCAGAACGATCTGGCCTGCAATGGCGCCATTTCTCCCGCAGCCGGGGATTACAGAAATGCGTCGTGGGGCGGCAACAGTTGCGTGGTAACCCTGACATCGGGGCAAACCTATCGCTTCGACACCCTGTCCCTCTCCGAGGGGGCCGTGCTCAACCTCAACGGCGCGACCCTGTATGCCAGGAAGCTGACGATCAGGAATGACTACAACAGCGGCCTCCATGGGGCGGGTTCCCTGCATGCGAACGAGCTGACGGTCACGGGCAACGGCAGGCTCTCCGACGCCAGGGTCACCGTCTACAACCGCCTGGAGGTCTCGGGCAATGGCAACACCGGGACGGCCCACTTCCAGCCCCGCTATATCGAAAACGTCGCCATGAACATGTCGGGTGGCGGCGTGCCGGTCACCATGGCGGCGGGGAACTGGTTCATCAGGAATCTCGAGATAAAAGGCAACAGCATCATGGCCTTCCAGGGCCAGAGCACGCTCAGCGTCTATGGGCTCAGGATGGAGGATCAGGGCAGGATCACCGCCGTGGGCAGTCGCAACGATCTGAGCGTCCAGCTCCATCAGACGCTGGAGATGATCGGCAATGCCGCCATCAACGGCTATCTGCAGGCCCGCTACCTCAAGACGTTCAGACACCAGAGCACGTCCGAGATCAGCCTCTATTTCCGTGGCGGCAGCCACTGGATCGACCGGCTGGAACTTGGCCACAACGATGATCTGATCTTCGATGCCGGCACCGCCGCCCAGCTCTACATCAAGAGCGATCTGGCCCTGAGCGATCAGATGGAGGTCAACGCCATCGGCAAGGCCAACAGCCTGATGATCTACCACTTCGGCAAGGTCACCATGAGCGGCAATGCCAGGCTCAACGCCATCCTCTATGTGAAGGCGGGCAACCTGACCATGGGCGACCAGGCCCAGCTGACCGGTGCCGTGTCGGCGGTCAACGTCACCATGACGGGCAACAGCAAGGTCACCCATGAGCCTTTCGGCGGGGACTGGCCCGGCCTATGCCCTTTCTCCACCTGCAAGGATATCTTTACCGATCCCCCGACGGAGGGGGCCAGCATGACACCGCCCCCCGGTGTGCTGGTGCCCCCCCTTGGGGATCTGGTGTGCAGCAAGCAGGGGAGTGGCACCAGCTGCACCGGCCACAGCGGCAACAGCTTCGGACCCGGGGATTACGACTTCGACGACGGCACCATCAGCAACCAGGCCGAGATCATCGCCACCGGCGTGACGGCGAGGCTCTATTTCAACAACCTGGATCTGAACAACGCCAGGCTCAACCTCCAGAATCCGCCCGAGCATCTCTTCATCTACGTGAAGGGGGATCTCTCCATCGCCGGCCAGAACCAGATCAATGCCGTCGTCTATGTGGCGGGCAATGTCCGCATGGCCGGCAACGCCACGCTCGAAGGGGCGCTGGCGACGGGAGGCAATGTCGATATCAGCGGAAACGGTGACTACTACTTCGATCAGGATGCCGTCGACAAGGTGGACCTCGGTGGTAACACCTGCGGGGGGAGCACGGGTGGGTCCCAGATCGATCACTTCGAGCTCAGCCACTCCGGCCAGGCGCTCACCTGCAACCCCGAGACTGTGGTCATCAAGGCCTGTGCCGATGCGAACTGTTCCCGGCTCGTCGCCGAGCAGGTCAGCGCGTCCCTGAGCCTCACCCCCGACACCGCCAGCAATGGCTGGGTGGGGGGCAACCAGCTGACCTTCAGCGGCGGCTCGACCACGGCCCGGCTGCACAACAACACGGCGGGCACGGTGACCATGGGCGTGGCCGGTTCGACGCCGGCATTCCAGCACCCGACCCTGTGCCGGGCGGGCGGCGGAGTGCCGAGTGTCGCCGCCTGCACCCTCAGTTTCGCCGACAGCGGCTTCGTGTTCGATGTGCCGGATACCCTGGCCAACAAGCCGCAACAGGTGCAACTGAAGGCGGTCAAGAAGGACAATGACACCCAGAGGTGCGTGCCCGGTTTTGCCAGTGTGAGCAAGCCGGTCAGCTTCTGGAGCGACTATGTCAGCCCGGCGAGCAACCCCTTCGGCAGCAAGGTAACGGTCAACGGCAGCGCCATCGCCACCTCACAAGCGACGGCGGTGACCAGCAATCTGAGCTTCGATACCAATGGTGAGACCACTCTTACCGTGAACTACCCGGATGCGGGCCAGATGCGGCTCAATGCCCGCCACGATGGCAGTGGCGACACGGCGGGTCTGGTGATGACGGGCTCGGATCTGTTCGTGAGCCGCCCGGTCGGGCTCTGCATCACGCCCACTCAGGGGGCCTGCGCGGCAGGGGATGCCAGCTGCCCGGTGTTCAAGAAGACCGGTGAAGCATTCCAGCTGAATATCGCGGCCGTGGCCTGGCAAGCGGACGATGACAAAGACTTGTGCCGCGACAACCTGGCGACCCCCAACTTCGCGCTGGCCAATATTGCGCTGGGCAGCGAGCTGGTGGCCCCCAAACCAGGGGAAGAGGCGGTGGTCGGTACGGCCAGTTATGACCACTCAAACGCGAAAGGCAACAACAACCTCAATACTCTCAGCCAGTCGGTCAACGAGGTCGGGGTCTTCCGGATGACGGCGACCCCCCCGGCAGCAGGCTATTTCAACTACACCATCCCCGCCGCGACCAGCGTGCCGGTGGGGCGCTTCGTGCCCTGGGACTTCAACTTGGTGAGCGGCACCGTCACCCCGGCCTGCGGCGACTTCAGCTACATGAGCCAGCCGTTTGGGGTGCAGACGACGGTACAGGCGCGCAACAAGGAGGGGGGGGTTACGAAGAACTACCGTGGGGCCTTTGCCAGGGGCACGCTCTCCCTGGTGGCCGCCAACGACCAGGACGGGGTGGATCGCTCCAACCGGCTGGATCCCCTGGTGACCAGCTGGTCCGCTGGCGTGGCGGACTTCACCGGCCAGAGCCGCTATATGCGATTGCGCGAGCTGACCCCGACCCTGACAGCACCGGAGGAGCCACTGCGGCGGCTGCGGTTGGGGCTCAAGGTGGAGGACGGTGAAATGCCAGAGACCAGCTTCCTCGCGGATCGGGACATGAATCCGGCCGTGACGGGTGACTGCCAGGCCGGGGTGAGCTGCACCGCGAAGCAGCTGCAGATCCCGCAGGGAACGAGCGACACCATGATCGCCTACTACGGCCGGCTGCTCGCCAGCACTCGTCAGGGGGCGGCCAGCGCCCCGCTGGCGCTGCCGCTCCAGGTGCAGTATTTCGAAGGGGGCCGGTGGCGCGTCAACCTGCAGGATCTCTGCACCCGGCTGTCCCTGGCGGGGGACGGCATTCTCTTCACCGATCCCGAGCAGCACTATGACGCCGCGACCGGGGACCTGAGCCTCAAGGATGGCACCCGGATCCGCCTCGGCCTGGGTCAGGTCGCTCCCGGCGGCAGCCAGGCCAGTGTCGAGGGCGGGGAGACCCGGTTCCACTTCGCCGCGCCGAACCAGAGCGTGCGCATTCCCTACCGGATACAGCTGGACAAGCTGCCATTGCAACCCCTGGCTCCGCTCTGGCTGGCGGACCCGGCCACGGCGGATCACCTGCTGGGAGAGGCCATCTTTGGCCGGGATAGGGGCAATGACCGCATTATTTATCGCCGTGAAGTGATGCCCTGACATCCGTGCGGCGGCGGGAAGAGAGACGCTTTGGTGTACAGCCGCGTCTTATCTCCTTGTTTCTTAGTGTTTGTCGGCCTGAGCGGGTGAGTGATGACTCGCATTTTTGTCGCGCCTGATTGACTGGCGACAGTTTGAGCGCTTGCCCATTGGGGTGGGCATTGGTAAAGTTAGCCGGTTTTCTGCACCTCCAAATTCTTAGGATTTCCCGTAGCCATGTTCAAAAAGCTCAGAGGCGTCTTTTCCAACGATCTGTCGATCGATTTGGGAACTGCCAACACCCTGATCTACGTAAAAGATCAAGGGATCGTCCTTAACGAACCCTCAGTTGTCGCCATTCGCCAAGAGCGCGGGAACGCCAAATCGGTCGCTGCCGTCGGTCATGCCGCCAAGCAGATGCTGGGTCGTACCCCGGGTAACATCTCCGCCATTCGTCCGATGAAGGACGGCGTGATCGCCGACTTCTACGTGACCGAGAAGATGCTGCAGCACTTCATCAAGCAGGTTCACGACAACAACTATTTCCGCCCCAGCCCGCGCGTGCTGGTGTGTGTGCCGTGCGGCTCCACTCAGGTGGAGCGCCGCGCCATCAAGGAATCCGCTCTGGGCGCCGGCGCCCGCGAGGTGTACCTCATCGACGAACCCATGGCTGCCGCCATCGGTGCCGGCCTGCCGGTCTCCGAAGCGACCGGTTCCATGGTGGTGGACATCGGTGGCGGTACCACAGAAGTGGCCATCATCTCCCTGAACGGTGTGGTCTACTCCCAGTCCGTGCGCATCGGTGGCGACAAGTTCGATGAAGCCATCATCAGCTACGTCCGTCGCAACTACGGCAGCCTGATCGGGGAAGCCACCGCCGAGCGCATCAAGCACGAGATCGGCTCCGCCTACCCGGGCGAAGAGGTGCGCGAGATCGAAGTCCGCGGTCGCAACCTGGCCGAAGGGGTGCCGCGCAGCTTCACCCTGAACTCCAACGAGATCCTGGAAGCGCTGCAAGAGCCGCTGTCCGGCATCGTCTCCGCCGTCATG
This sequence comes from Aeromonas sp. R7-4, assembly GCF_040908055.1. NCBI lineage: Bacteria > Pseudomonadati > Pseudomonadota > Gammaproteobacteria > Aeromonadales > Aeromonadaceae > Aeromonas > Aeromonas sp. R7-4. Next base: position 33,499 of record NZ_JBFODA010000044.1, on the reverse strand, counting down.
GTGGCCCTGGAACAGTCCCCGCCCGAGCTGGCGTCCGACATCTCCGAACGCGGCATGGTGCTGACCGGTGGTGGCGCCCTGCTCAAGGACATCGACCGTCTGCTGATGGAAGAGACCGGCATCCCGGTCGTCGTGGCCGAAGATCCCCTCACCTGTGTCGCCCGTGGCGGTGGCAAGGCGCTGGAGCTGATCGATATGCACGGTGGCGATCTGTTCCACTACGAATAAGACCCAAAGCCGGCCGAGCGCCGGCTCTTTTTTGACGACTCATGAAACCCATCTTCGGTAGAGGCCCTTCGCTTCAGTTACGGTTGTTTCTCGCCGTCATCATCTCGGTCGCTGCCATCGTCGCGGATTCCCGCTTCGGTGTGTTTGCGCACGCCCGCGTCTATCTGAGCTCCCTGGTGAGCCCGCTGCAGTACATCGCCAACGCCCCCGGCACCCTGCTCGACACCATGTCGACCCAGGTGCAGACCCGTGCCGACCTCATCGAGCAGACCAAGCAGCAGGAGCAGCAACTGTTCACCCTGCGCTCCCGGCTGCTCAAGATGGATCAACTGGAGCACGAGAACCAGCGTCTGCGCGAGCTGCTGGGGTCGCCGGTACACAAGGAGTCCCGCAAGATGGTGGCCGAGCTGCTGTCGGTGGATTCCGACCCCTTCAGCCATCAGGTGCTGATCAACAAGGGGGCGCTGGACGGCGTCTACAACGGCCAGCCGGTGATCAACGATCAGGGGGTGGTCGGCCAGGTGCTGCACGTGGGATCCACCACCAGCCGAGTCCTGCTCATCACCGACTCCAGCCACGGCATCCCGGTGCGGGTGCTGCGCAACGACCTGCGCGCCATCGCCTCCGGCAGTGGCGAACTGGACAAGCTGGAGCTGCGCAACCTGCCGCGCAACACCGACGTCCAGGTCGGCGATCTGCTGGTCACCTCGGGCCTCGGCGGCCGCTTCCCGGAAGGCTATCCGGTGGCGACCGTAACCCGCTCCGACTACGTGGAGGGCAAGCCCTTCGCCCAGATCGAGGCCAAGCCCCTGGTGGCGCTGGACCGTCTGCGCTACCTGCTGCTGCTGTGGACCGACAAGAAACCGGAAGTGCACGACAAGGATGAGGAGCCCGCGGCGAGCGCCTCGGCGGCCACGGCTACCTCGGCGGCGGGGGCGACGCGCTGATGCTGCAACCCGCCAGCGGCAGGATCTGGATCTGGTGTTCGATCCTGCTGGCCCTGTGTCTCTCCATACTGCCGCTTCCGTTCCAGTTCGAGCCCTTCCGGCCGGACTGGCTCGCCATGGTGCTCATCTACTGGGCGCTGGCGCTGCCGCATCGCACCAACGTCGGCACCGCCTGGGTGGCGGGCCTGCTGCTGGACGTGCTGCTCGGCAGCACCCTCGGGGTACGGGCCATGGCCATGGCCATCACCACCTATCTGGCGGCCTTCCAGTTCCAGAAGATCCGCAACTTCTCCCTCTGGCAGCAGGCGCTGATCATCGGCCTGCTCTCCCTGGTGGGGAAGATCACCGTGTTCTGGGCCGAGCACCTGTTCAGCCGGGCCAGCCTCAATTTCGCCTATTTTTGGTCGACGTTGACGACGATGTTAATATGGCCCTGGATTTTTATGGTCTTGCGCAAGGTGCGGCGTCGCTTCAATATCAAGTGAATGTGAGCAAAAACAACGGATTGTGACCATGCCTCGCCCCATTGAGTGAATATGAACAAGCACAACGAACTGCAACTCTATCTCGCCTCGGGTTCGCCCCGCCGGCACGAACTCCTGACCCAGCTGGGCTACCGCTTCGAGGTGCTCAGGCTGGATGTGCCCGAGCAGCGCGGCGAGGGGGAGAAGCCCCAGGACTACGTCTGCCGGCTCGCCCGCGACAAGGCCATGGCCGGCGTGGCCGCGGCGCCCACGGCGCTGCCCGTGCTGGGGGCGGACACCATAGTGGTGCTGGGGGAGCGGGTGCTGGAGAAGCCCTCCGACCTGCTGGACGCCAAGGACATGCTGGAGGCGCTCTCCGGACGGGTGCACCAGGTGATGACGGCGGTGGCCCTGGCCACCCCGGATCGCTGCGACGTGCGCCTGGTCACCACCAATGTGGCGTTTCGCAAGCTGGACGAGTCCGAGATCGAGGCCTACTGGCGCACCGGCGAGCCGTGCGACAAGGCCGGCGCCTACGCCATCCAGGGCATTGCCGGCAAGTTCGTCAGCCGCATCGAGGGGAGCTACAGCGCCGTGGTCGGCCTGCCCCTGCTGGAGACGGATCTGTTGATCAAGCAGCACGTCGAGCAGACCCGGTAATCCTCCCGTCAGCGGTGCGCTGCTGAGTTACCCGTTGTTCGTCGTGCCAGAATTCAAAACTAGAAAGGCAAGGTAACTTATGTCGGTAGAACTGCTGGTGAACGTCACCCCCTCCGAGACCCGGGTCGCCCTGGTCGAGAACGGCCTGCTGCAGGAAGTGCACGTGGAGCGCCAGGCCAAGCGCGGCATAGTGGGCAACATCTACAAGGGCAAGATCAGCCGGGTGCTGCCCGGCATGCAGGCCGCCTTCGTCGACATCGGCATGGACAAGGCCGCCTTCCTGCACGCCTCCGACATAGTCCCCCACACCGAGTGCGTGGCGATCAAGGAGAAGGAGCAGTTCCAGGCCGGCAACATCGCCGAGCTGGTGCGCCAGGGGCAGGACATCATGGTGCAGGTGGTGAAAGATCCGCTGGGCACCAAGGGGGCCCGCCTCACCACCGACATCACCCTGCCTTCCCGCTACCTGGTCTTCATGCCGGGGAGTGCGCATGTGGGGGTGTCCCAGCGCATCGAGTCCGAGGCGGAGCGCGAGCGCCTCAAGCGCACCGTGGCCGGCTATGTGGACGAGCTCGGTGGCTACATCATCCGCACCGCCGCCGAGGGGGTGGGGGAGCAGGAGCTGGAGCAGGACGCCGCCTTCTTGAAGCGCCTGTGGCGCAAGATCCTGGAACGCAAGCAGAAGTACCCCCCCTGCAAGATCCTGTACGAGGATCCCAGCCTGGCGTTCCGGGTGGTGCGCGACTTCGTCGGGGCCGAGCTCGACAAGATCCGGGTCGACTCCCGCCAGAGCTTCGATCAGCTCAAGCGCTTCACCGAGGAGTACGTGCCCGAGCTCGCCAACAAGCTGGAGTACTACTCCGGCGAGTCGCCCATCTTCGATCTCTACGACGTGGAGAACGAGATCCAGCGCGCCCTGGAGCGCAAGGTGGAGCTGAAATCCGGCGGCTACCTCATCATCGATCAGACCGAAGCCATGACCACGGTGGACATCAACACCGGCGCCTTCGTCGGCCACCGCAACCTGGAAGAGACCATCTTCAACACCAACGTCGAGGCGACCGCCGCCATCGCCCGCCACCTGCGGCTGCGCAACCTCGGCGGCATCATCATCATCGACTTCATCGACATGCAGTCCGAGGATCACCGCCGCCGGGTGCTGCACAGCCTGGAGCTGGCGCTGGCCAAGGACAGGGCCAAGACCAACGTGAACGGCTTCTCCCAGCTCGGCCTGGTGGAGATGACCCGCAAGCGCACCCGCGAGAGCCTGGAGCACGTGCTCTGCGCCGAGTGCCCCGAGTGCAAGGGGCGCGGCCGGGTCAAGACGGTGGAGTCGGTCTGCTTCGAGATCCTGCGGGAGATCATCCGGGTCAACCGCGCCTACGACGCGGATCAGTTCACCGTCTACGCGGCACCCTCGGTGGCGGACTACCTGAGGGGCGAGGAGTCCCACAGCCTGGCGGAGCTGGAGGTCTTCATCGGCAAGCAGGTCAGGGTGGTGAGCGAGCCCCTCTGCGGTCAGGAGCAGTTCGACGTGGTGATGATGTAATTGGTCTATCGCTGGCTGAGTCGGGGCTGGTTGGCCCTCGGAGTCCTCTTCGTGCTGCTGGCCGTCCTGGTCAGCGTGGTGCGCCTCGGCGGCCCCCTGCTCAACCAGCACCGACAGGCTGTGATCGCGACCCTGCTCGGGGAGAGCCAGCTGGAGGTGAGCGTCGAGCACGTCGGGCTGGACTGGACCCAGCGCGGCCCCGCCCTCGAACTCGAAGGACTCGTCATCGCCCCGGACTCGGGCCGCTTCTCCCTGCGGCTCGGCAAGGTCTGGGCTCACCTCGACTTCTGGCGTTCCCTCAACGACTGGAAGCCGGTGTTCGGCCAGCTGCTGCTCAGCGACGGCGACATAGCGCTGGATCTGACGAAGCCCGCGGACCCCGCCAGCGGCAAGGGTCCGAACCAGCAGGAGGCCCTGCTGCGCTTCCTGCTGACCCAGCTCTCCACCTTCGACATTCACGACAGCCGCCTGAGCCTCACCACGGCGCTCGGGGAGGTGCGTGCCCTCAACATCGCCCAGCTGCGCTGGCAGAATCGCGGCAAGCGCCACCAGGGGGTCGGCAAGGCCTACCTCATCAACGGGGTGGGCGAGAGCACCCTGGACCTCATCATCGACGTGGATGCCCCGCAAGTGCGCCTCGACAGGCTCAAGGGGCAGCTCTATCTCGGGGCCAGCGAGCTGGACATCAGCCCCATGCTGGCCAGGATCCACGCCGGTGAACCCAGGGTCACCGGCCAGCTCGACTTCCAGCTCTGGAGCGAGTTCGAGGGGGGCCGGCTCGGCAACTCCCTGCTGGCCTTTGGCAACAACCACCTGATCTGGCAGGACGAGGTCAAGGGAGAGCCGCACCGCCTCGATCTGCGGGGCGGCAAGATCCAGCTGCGCCGCGACGGCGAGGAGTGGCAGCTCGCCAGCCACGACGTCACCTTCAAGCTCGACGGTGCCACCTGGTTGCAGAGCCGTCTGCAGCTCGAACGGATGGGGGATCGCATCCAGGGCTATGTGCCCGCCATCGATCTCGACCAGGTGGCCAACCTGAGCCAACTGGTCTCTGGCCTCTATCCCGAGCTGACCGAGACCCTCAAGCGCACCCGGCCCAGGGGCCAGCTGCAGGATCTGCTGCTGCAGGCCGACGGGGACTGGCAGGGACTCTCCCTGAGCGGGCAGCTCAGGGGCTTCGAGACCCGGGCCTGGCACGACGTGCCCGGCCTGCAGAAACTGGACGGCGATTTCTGGCTGACCCCGGCCGGGGGCAGCGCCCGCCTGAGCCTGGGCAAGGGCAAGGTGGATCCGGCGCGCCACTTCAAGGAGCCCATCCCTGTCGACAGCCTGAGCGCCAGGCTCGACTGGTGGCAGACTCCAGAGGGGTGGGTGCTCTACGGCCAGGACATCGCCCTGGAGAACCCCGACCTGCGCCTCGCCAGCCGTTTTCGCCTGGAGCTGTTCGATCACCCCTTCCTCGCCCTGACCGGCCGCATCGACGTCAAGAATGCGGCCCATGCGGATCGTTACTACCCCCTTGCCGTGATGAGCGATGGCCTGGTGGACTACCTGAGCGGGGCCATCAAGGGGGGCAGGGCCAAGGGGGCGGATCTGCTATGGTACGGGGAGTTCCGGGACTTCCCCTATGACAATGGCAAGGGGATCTTCCAGGTGGCGGTGCCGCTGGAACAGGCCACCTACGAGTTCTTCCCCGGCTGGCAGCCGCTGACCGACCTGCAGATCGATCTCCTGTTCCAGAACGCGGGGCTGGACATGCGCAGCCGCTCGACCCGGCTCGGCAAGGCCAGCTCCGACTCGGTCCACGCCTGGATCCCGGATCTCTCCCCCGGCGCCCACCTCTATGTGGATGCCAGAGTCGAGGGGGAGGGGCAGGCCGTCAGCGACTACCTGCAGGACTCGCCCCTCGGCGGCTCGGTGGGGAAGGCGCTGCAGGAGGTGGAGATCCGCGGCCCCATGAAGGGCACGGTCAAGCTGGACATACCGCTGGACGGCAAGGGGGAGGTCAAGGCCAGCGGGGACGCCAGCTTCCACGACAACAGGGTCAGGATCGCCGCCCTGGATCTGCCCCTGGAGAAGGTGGCGGGCAGGCTCGAATATGACAATGAACACACGCGCATTCACAACCTCAAGGCCAGCCTCTGGAACCAGCCGCTGACCCTGGACTATGAGGGCAGGCTGCTGCCCCGCGGCTATCAGGCCGACCTCAAGTTCAGGGGCAGCTGGGACAGCCGCCGCCAGCGCCGGGACATCCCGGCCCTGGAGCTGCTCCAGGGGAACAGCAACTGGGCGGGCAGCCTGGGGCTGACCCTGCCGGAGGACAAGCCTTTCAGCTTCCAGCTGGCGCTGGACTCCAGCCTGCAGGGGATGGGGCTGGATCTGCCGGCCCCGCTGGCCAAGGCCGCCGGGGCTCGCCTCCCCCTCAAGGTGACGGCGCGGGGCCGGGACGGCAGCGCCGACCTCCGGGCCGTGCTGGGGGCGGACGTGGACATGCAGGGCCGCCTGGTCTACGGCGAGGGGGCTCCCTACATGAGCCGGGTGAGGGTCAACGTCGGCCAGCCCGGCGCGCGCGTGCTCCAGGACAGGCCCATGCTGCTCGCCATCAACCAGCAGCAGGCGGACGTGGCGGGCTGGCTGGGCAGGCTCACGCGCTGGCTGCCCGGCAAGGGGCAGGAGACGACCGGCAATGCGGTGGTGGGCCCCGCCTTCCTGCCCCAGGAGTGGTGGGTGGACGGCCAGCTGGCCCGGGCCGACATCGGCACCGCCACCCTCAAGGCGGTGCACTTCACCGTGGGGCCGGTACAGCAAGCCACCGAGGTGATGATCGACAGCCCGGACGTGATGGGGGTGGTGCGCCTGCCGCTGACCGACCGCCAGCCCATCGACGCCAGGTTTGCCCGCATCCACTGGTCCGGCAAGGGGTCGGACCTGAGCCCGGATCCCGATGCGCGCCAGGACAAGGCCATCATGGACGCCATCCCCTGGCTGCGCTTCAGCTGCGTGGACTGCCGCTTCGGCGAGCTGCCCCTGGGCGAGGTGAAGGGGGAGCTGGTCCCCGGTGCCAACCGGCTCGATCTCAAGGGGCTGGAGATGCGCCTGGCCGGCAGCACCCTGCGCGGCGGCGCCGAGTGGCTGTCGCGCGCCGGCCAGATGCAGACCCGGGCCCGGCTCCACCTCGACACCCCGAACAGCGAGCTGCTGCTCAAGCGGCTCGGTTTTACCTCCCCCATCGGCGATGCGCCGGGCAAGCTGGCGCTGGATCTGAACTGGCGCGATACCCCCTACCGGCTGAGCCTGCCGACTCTGGCCGGCAGCGCCGACTACCAGCTGGAAGGGGGGACCCTGCGGGAGGTGAACGACAAGGGGGCGCGGCTGCTCTCCCTGCTCAGCCTCGACTCCCTGCTGCGCAAGTTGCGCCTCGATTTTCGCGACGTCTTCGACAAGGGCTTCTACTTCGAGTCCATGTCCGCCTCCGCCAAGGTCAGCCAGGGGGTGGTGGAGAACAAGGACTTCTACATGAAGGGGGCGGCGGGCAACCTGCGCGGGGAGGGGATCGCCGATCTGGTGCGCTGGCAACTCGACTACGATCTGAGCTTCTCGCCGAACCTGGGGGGGACCCTGCCTGTGGTGGCGGCCTTCTCCCTGACCCCGATCACCGGACTCTACGTGCTGGCGCTCTCCAAGCTGCTGGAGCCCGTGGTGGACGTGGTGACCCGCATCGACTTCAGGGTCTCGGGCCCGCTGGACGATCCCAGGCTGATCGAGGCGGGGCGCAACCGCGCCCGCATCAAGCTCAACCAGCAGCAGAAGGAGGCGGTGGACGCGGTGGCGCCCAGCCTGCCCGCCGAGGAGGTGACCCCCTTCCTGCTCACCCCCAAGCACGGCGGGCCGGCCCAGCGTTGAGCCGGCCATCTTCCGCGCCGGGCGGCGAGGGGGCATAGTGCTGCCTGATACCCGGGATGCGATCCGCATCCAGGGGGGCCAAACAACGACAAGGAGCGAGTCATGTGGTTAGCCGCAATACAACTGGTGTCAGGCCGTCACTGGCAGGACAACCGGGCACGGATTGACGCCGAGCTGGCGGCCCTGCCGGCACGGCGTCCCCTGCTGGCCCTGCTGCCGGAGAACTTCGCCCTGTTCGGCGAGCGCCAGGGTTATCTGGACGGTGCCGAGACGATAGGGGAAGGCCCCATCCAGCAGCAGCTGGCCGCCTGGGCCAGGGAGCACGGGATCTGGCTGGTGGCCGGGGCCATGCCGACCCGGATCCCGGGGTCGGACCATATCCACACCAGCTCCCTGGTGTTCGACCCCAGCGGTGAGCTCAGGGGTCACTACCACAAGATCCACCTGTTCGACGTGGACGTGGCGGACAATCACGGCCGCTACCGGGAGTCCGAGACCTTCAGCCCTGGCGAGGTACCTGTGCTGGTAGACTCCCCCCTTGGTCCCCTCGGCCTGTCGATCTGTTATGATCTGCGCTTTCCCGAGCTGTACCGCCAGCTGGCCCGGGCCGGCGCCCGGGTGCTGCTGGTGCCTGCCGCCTTCACCGCCGTGACCGGCGAGGCACACTGGGAGCCGCTGCTGCGGGCCCGCGCCATCGAGAACCAGTGCTATGTGGTGGCCGCCAACCAGGGGGGCACCCACGAGACGGGACGTCAGACCTGGGGCCACAGCATGGTGATCGACCCCTGGGGCCGGGTGCTGGCGTGTCGGGAGACCGGACAGGGCACAGTGCTGGCGCAGATGGATGCCGGCCTTGTCGAGGAGTTGAAGCGCACCATGCCGGTGCTGGATCATGCCCGCCTGCTGTGAACCTGCGGCCGTGGATTTAACCGTTACGACATCTCGCATGAGAGTGGAGAGAAAGATTTGAGTCTATTGAGCCAGGTTAGTGCCGCATTGTTGGCCCCGAACGACCTCGACGAAGGGCGCCTGCAGCAGCTGCTCGGCAGCCTGATGAGCCATGAGGTGGAGTTCGGCGACCTCTATTTCCAGCGCAGCTGGCACGAGTCCTGGATGCTGGAGGACGGCATCGTCAAGGACGGCAGCTACAACATCGATCAGGGGGTGGGGGTACGCGCCGTCAGCGGCGAGAAGACCGGCTTCGCCTACTCGGACGAGCTGAGCCTGCTGGCGCTGCAGCAGTCGGTGACCGCCGCCCGCGGCATCGCCGCCGCCGGTGCGCAGGGCAAGGTGAAGGCCTGGGCCAGAACCGAAGCGAACCTGCTCTATCCGGCCATGGACCCCCTGCAGACCCTCGACAAGCAGCAGAAGATCGCCCTGCTGGAGCAGATGGACAGGTTCGCCAGAAGTCTGGATCCCGCCATCAATCAGGTGATGGCCTCCATCAGCGGTGTCTACGAGGAGATCCTGGTGGCTGCCACCGACGGCACCCTGGCCGCCGACGTGCGCCCCCTGGTGCGCCTGTCGGTGACCGTCATTGCCGAGAAGGGGGATCGCCGGGAGCGCGGCAGCGCCGGCGGCGGTGGCCGCTTCGGCTACGATTATTTCCTCGAACTGGATGGCCTCGAGAGTCGGGCGTTTGGCTATGTACGCGAGGCGGTGCGCCAGGCCCTGGTGAACCTGGAAGCCATCGACGCCCCGGCCGGCACCATGCCGGTGGTGCTCGGCGCCGGCTGGCCCGGCGTGCTGCTGCACGAGGCGGTGGGCCACGGTCTGGAGGGGGACTTCAACCGCAAGGGCTCCTCCGCCTTCGCCGGCCGCATCGGCGAGCAGGTCGCCTCCAGACACTGCACCATAGTCGACGACGGCACCCTGCCGGGTCGACGCGGCTCCGTCTCCATCGATGACGAGGGGACGCCGGGCGGCTACAACGTCCTGATCGAGAACGGCATCCTCAAGGGCTATCTGCAGGACAAGCAGAACGCCCGCCTGATGGGGGTGCCGCTCACCGGCAACGGCCGCCGCGAATCCTACGCCGCCCTGCCGATGCCGCGCATGACCAACACCTACATGCTGGCAGGCCAGTATGATCCGGCGGAGATCATCGCCTCGGTGAAGAAGGGGATCTATGCCCCCAACTTCGGCGGCGGCCAGGTGGACATCACCTCCGGCAAGTTCGTCTTCTCCGCCTCCGAGGCCTACCTCATCGAAGACGGCAGGATCACCGCCCCCATCAAGGGCGCGACCCTGATCGGCAACGGCCCAGAGGCCATGAGCCAGGTCTCCATGGTGGGCCACGACCTCGCCCTGGATCGCGGGGTGGGGGTCTGCGGCAAGGAGGGGCAGAGCGTGCCGGTCGGCGTCGGCCAGCCGACCCTCAAGCTGGATCAACTGACCGTGGGTGGCACCCAGTAAGGCTCACTCGCCCTCTCGAACCCCGGCCCGGTGCCGGGGTTTTTTATTGGCCGGAGAAAAGGCAACAAAAAGCCCCGGACAGGGCCGGGGCTGGTGAAGGGGGCTCGGATCAGTTGACCGAGATGGCGCGGGCGTCGATGAAGAACCGGGCGTGGCCCTGGGCATCCACCCTTATCTGGGCAACCAGACGATCCTTCTGCTTGAACTCCCACCTCGTCTTGATCCGGGTCAGGGCGGGGCTGGCGGCCCCGACCACGTTCAGATATTCATGAAACAGGCTGTAGCTTCCAATCTCGGTCAGCATCTTTTCCATTTGCATATCTCCTCAAGTGACGGGGTCTGCGTCAGTCAGGCTAACGGCGACCCTCTGAACCCTGCCTGTACAAAAATCAGACTACCTCACCTGTGGGTGGGCAACATGATCGGGCGCAAGATCCAGGGCGATTCTCGAGACGGATGACAGCGTTTTCAGTCAGGGCTGGCGCGGCAGGGAGAGATGATCCAGGGTGCCGGCGCCGGCCTGGGGCGAGGCGGGGGACGTCTGCGGTGCCGGGGCGCCGTGGAACACGGGATCCTGGGCCACCTCCTTGACGCCGTTGATGCAGAACTGCATGCCCATGCACACCAGCAGGAAACCCATGATCCGGGTCATGGCGTCGATCCCGGTGGCGCCGAGGATCTTGCACACCGGATCCGCGAGCTTGAGCACGCCCCAACTGATGAGGCTCATCAGGGCGAAGGCGGTCACCATGGCGGCATAGATGACGAAGCGGTCGGCCTCCGCCGGCAGCTCGGCTATCTGGGCCGCACCGCTGATCACCAGGGCCATGGTACCGGGCCCGCACATGCTGGGCATGGTGAGCGGCACGAAGGCGATGCTCTGGTTGGTATCGACGCCGGCGGCCTGGCTCGGCGCAGGGAACAGCATGCGAAAGCCGATGAAGGCGATGATGAGGCCACCGGCCAGGCGCAGCCCCGGGATGGAGATCCCGAACAGATCCAGGATGGAGGATCCGATGAAGAAGCTGACGCAGAGGGTGGCGAACAGATAGATGGCGGCCATGTTGATCTGGCGGCGTATGTGCTCGCGGGACATCCCCTTGCTCAGACCCAGCAGCAGGGTGGCCGTGGTGGGGGGGTTGACCATGGGCAGCAGGGCCAGCAAGGCGATGAAGACGACCTGGAAGAACATCGTGTACCTCGGGGTGGTTGGCAAACAACAGGGCCAGACGGGGGTCTGGCCTCAAGGGGGGGCTACTCTATGGGAGCCCGGCTGAATATAGCCGGAATGAAGGAGCCCCGACAGTGCGGGGCCCCATGGTGATCAGGCGGTTTGTGGCGTGACCTGACGCTGACCGCGCTGGCGCAGCCAGAGCCAGAGGCCCAGTACGAAGCCGAGGCCGGCCAGGCTGACCACATAGTGGGACGGGGCCAGCACGTCGCTCTTCATCCAGAGGGTGACCAGCATGGGCGTCAGGCCGCCGAAGATGGCGTAGGCCACGTTGTAGGAGAAGGACAGGCCGGAGAAGCGCACCACCGCCGGGAAGGCGTTGACCATGACGTAGGGCACGGCGCCGACTATCCCCACCGCGAAGCCGGCCAGCATGTAGAGCGGCACCAGCTGCGCCATGCCGGCCGCCAGGCCGTGGTAGAAGGCGTAGGTCGATCCCGCCAGCAGCAGGGAGCCCAGCACGAAGGTGGGGCCGCTGCCGAGGGCGTCGATCAGGCGGCCGTAGAAGATGCAGCCCAGGGTGAGCGCGACTATGGCCAGGGAGTTGGCGGTCAGGGCATCGGCGGGGCTGATGCCGTGGACCTTCTGCAGATAGGTCGGGGTCATCAGGATCACCACAACGATCCCGGCGGAGAGCAGCCAGGTCAGCAGCATGGAGACGATGACGCTGCCCTTGTGCTCGCGCAGCACCGTCTTGAGCGGCAGCTCCTCTGCCAGCGACTTGTTGGCCTGCATCTCGGCAAAGACCGGGGTCTCGTGCAGCCAGCGGCGCAGGTACATGGCGACGATGCCGAACACGCCGCCGAGCACGAAGGCCAGGCGCCAGCCCCAGTCGCTCACGTCGTCCGGGCTCATGCCGCGGTTGATGGCGGTGGCCACCAGGGAGCCGAGCAGGATGCCGGCGGTCAGGCCCGCCGTGAGGGTGCCGCAGGCGACGCCGACCCGGCGGGCGGGGACGTGCTCGGCCACGAAGACCCAGGCCCCAGGCACTTCACCGCCGATGGCGGCTCCCTGCAGGATCCGCAGCAGCAGCAACAACAGGGGGGCGGCGATGCCGAGCACGGCATAGGTGGGCAGCAGGCCGATCAGCAGGGTCGGCAGGGCCATCAGGATGATGCTGAGGGTGAACATCCGCTTGCGGCCGATGAGATCGCCGAAGTGGGCCATGATGATGCCGCCGAGCGGGCGGGCCAGGTAGCCGGCGGCGAAGATGCCGAAGGTCTGGAACTGGCGCAGCCACTCGGGAATGTCCGCCGGGAAGAAGAGCTCGCCGATGACCACGGCGAAGAAGACGAAGATGATGAAGTCGTAGAATTCGAGGGCGCCGCCCAGCGCGGCCAGGCTCAGGGTCTTGTAATCCTGTCGGTTGAGGGGGCGACAGTGGTCGTGCGATGTGCTGACTGTACTCATATCCTTATGTTTCCCATCGTTTTTTTAGTTATTCTCCCCCAGGCTCTGCGGGGATACGCTCGATCACGAGGGTATGCTTTTGTGTCCCGCGATGTAAATCGCACAATTCGCAACACTGTCTTGCAGCATCCTGGTGCAACGAGACAGGAGAGCGGCTGACGGCGAGCGGCCATTGGCCCGGGACGACACAGTGGGAGAAACCATGACCAAGACCAAAGTGCTGCTCTCCTGGAGCAGCGGCAAGGACAGCGCCTGGGCGCTGCACAGATTGCGGCAGGATCCGGCCATCGAGGTGGTGGGCCTGTTCACCACCCTCAATCAGGCATTCGAGCGGGTCGCCATGCACGGGGTGCGCAAGAGTTTGCTGGCGCGGCAGGCCCAGTGCGTGGGATTGCCGCTGATGACCATCGACCTGCCCTGGCCCTGCAGCAACGAGGAGTACGGCCGCATCATGACCGGCTTTATCAGGGAGGTGATGGCCCGGGGGATCCGCCATATGGCGTTTGGCGATCTCTTCCTCGAGGAGGTGCGCGCCTACCGGGAGCGCCAGCTCGCGGGAACCGGCATCACGCCGCTGTTCCCGCTCTGGGGCAGCGACACGACCGAGCTGGCGCAGCAGATGATGGCGGCCGGGCTCAGGGCCAGGGTCTGCACCCTCGACCCCAAGACGCTGGACATGAGCCTGGGGGGACACGAGTTCGATGAGGCCCTGCTGGCCGCCCTGCCCGCCGGGGTGGACCCCTGCGGCGAAAACGGCGAGTTCCACACCCTGGCCTGGGACGGCCCCATGTTCCAGCGGCCCCTGGCCATCCGGGTGGGGGAGACTGTGCTGAGGGACGGCTTCGTCTTCACCGATCTGCTGGCGGACGAGATCGCCTGAGGCGGGCCGCCAGCGCCCAGAGAAAGGGCCGGATCCTCGGGGATCCGGCCCTGTCGTTGCCGTGTGTCAGCGGGCGGCGAAGGTGTCGCAACTGGCGGGCTTGCCGCTGTCAAAGCCGCGTTTGAACCAGGCGAGGCGCTGGGCCGAGGTGCCGTGGGTGAAGCTGTCGGGCACTACCCGGCCCTGACCCTGCTGTTGCAACCTGTCGTCGCCGATGGCCTGGGCGGCGTTGAGCGCCTCTTCCAGATCGCCGCGCTCCAGCACCTGCTCTTTTTCCATGTAGTGGCCCCAGACCCCGGCGAAGCAGTCCGCCTGCAGTTCGAGCCTGACCGACAACCGGTTCTGGGCCACCTGGCTCAGCCCCTGTTGTTGCTGGCGCACCCTGGTGGAGATGCCGAGCAGGTGCTGCACGTGGTGGCCCACCTCGTGGGCGATCACATAGCCCTGGGCGAAGTCGCCGTCGGCCCTCAGCTTGTCGCGCATGTCCTGATAGAAGGAGAGATCGATGTAGACGGAGCCGTCCGCCGGACAGTAGAAGGGCCCCATCACCGACTGGCCCTGGCCGCACCCGGTGCGGGTCGCCCCGCGATAGAGCACCAGCTTGGGGGCCTGATAGTGGTTGCCGCTTTGCTGGAAGATCTCGCCCCAGGCATCCTCCGTGGAGGCGAGCATCACCGAGGTGAAGCGGGCGAGGGGGTCGCTGGCGGCCTGGGACGGGTTCTGACGCTGGGGATGGCTCTGCGGGGCCGGCTCGTCGAGCAGGGGGCTCAGGTCAACGCCGTAGTAACCCGCGACCATGACCACGACCAGCAGGACGAGGCGCCCCTTGCCGCCGATGGGCAGGCCGCCGCCCCCGCCCTGCTGGCGCCTGTCTTCCACGTTGTTGCTCTCACGGCGATCTTGCCAGCGCATATCCCCATACTCCCGTCATCTTTGGTGGCAGTAATGATAATGGCGGGTCCCGCGCCTTGCCTAACCAGGGGCCTTATTCGGCCCAGGGCATCTCGGGCAGGCTGTCGAGAAACTCGCCGTAGCGGGCGAGGTTGAAGGGGCCCTGATCGGCCTCCATGGCCATGAGTTCGGCGCCCAGGGCGCAGGCGATGTATTGCAGCGCCTCTTCCCTCGGGGTGCCCTTCATCACCAGCCGCATCAGGGTGGCTTTCACCTGCAGGGGATGGCCGTCGGCGAGCTGGTTTTCCACCATCTCCAGCAGCGTCGCTTCATCAAAAAATTCGGTGGTGTCCGTCATGGTGGTGTCCTGTCTGTTGCATGGGGTTGTCATGGGGTGGGCAGTATAGCGGGGACGCCTGCCGTCGGGGCAGAAATGTCTGCCCGGATCTTGCCAAGATCGGGCGACGGGGGCAGTCTGGGTGACCCGTTTTTGTCAACAGAGCCCCTGTCATGATCCTCTCCGAGCGCCTGGAACTGCGCGAACTGACCACTGCCGATGCCCCCTTCATTCTCGAACTGCTCAACGACGGCGACTTCCACCGCTGGATCGGCGATCGCGGGGTGCGTACCCGGGACGATGCCGAGAACTACATCCAGCAGGGGCCGGCGGTCAGCTATGCCCGCCACGGTCACGGCCTCTATCTGGTGGCCAGGCGCAGCGACGGGGCCAGGCTCGGCATCTGCGGTCTCATCAAGCGCGACACCCTGCCGTGCGAGGACATCGGCTACGCCTTCCTGCCGGCCTGGCGCGGACAGGGCTATGCCCTGGAGGCGGCGCGGGCGGCGCTGAAGGATGGTCGCGAGCGGCTCGGCATCGAGCGGGTGGTGGCCATCGTCACCCCGGGCAACGAGCGCTCGGTCCGGCTACTGGCCAAGCTGGGGCTGAGTCAGGGCAAGCGGGTCAGGCTGGGGGAGAGCGAGGAGGAGTGCCTGCTGCTGGAGGCGCCGGATAAGGCGCCCTGCCGGGTCTAGGTCTGGGCAAGGGAGGCCGCCGTGAGCTGCGGCCTGTCTGCATCGGACACTGCCGTCAGGCAGGGTCAGTTGAGCTCTTCGATGGAGAACTCGCCGGCGATGCCATCGCAGGAGATGGCGAAGCCGCCGCTGAAGCGGGTGCTGAACTGGATCAGAAACGCATCATAGTCGTGTTCTTGCACGGGCAGGTTGATGGGCTTGCTGCGACGCAGGGGTTTGCGGATTTGTACGTGTTTCATCATGGTATTTCTCTATATAAATTAAGTGTTTGCTCCTTGTGTTGGCAAATGTCAGGTCGATGGGCGCGGTCAGCGTTCTGGCTGACGGGCGCGCAGGAATACCCAGCCCGGATAAGGGGCGTCTGCACTTTCAAGGAAGGCGCCAAGACCTATGCGACATGCATAGACCAATGGATGGGCAGATCGGGTCTGCACCGTGAGAGCCGGGCAACGCAGGCAGACAGCCTGAACGGTTCTCAAGGCGAGTAAATCAGAGGGAGGTTATGTAGGTACTGGCAGGATTCATCGTGAGGTGAAGCATTGCGAACATAATCAGGGCTGATTGACTAGCCGGCGCGCATTCTCTCTTCAAAATGCATAAAAAGCAAACACTCATTGTGCTGCCATCCAGCATTCCCTCATTTTTCACTGTCGCGGTGACGACAAAAGGGCTCCAGAGGGAGCCCTTTGTGCCTTGTCTGTCAGGGGATGCGGGCGACTCAGGCGTCGCCGCAGGCCCTCTTGGCGGCGGTGATCATGGGGGTGATGGTCATGCCCTGTACCACGATGGAGAACATCACCACCGAGTAGGTCATCACCAGGATCACTTCCCGCAGGTCGACGCCGTGCTCCGGCAGCACCATGACGCCGGAGGGCAGCGCCAGGGCCATGGCCATGGCCAGGCCGCCGCGCAGGCCGCCCCAGGTCAGGATACGCACCGAGAAGGTGTTGTAGCTGCGATAGCGGCGGAAGGCCACGTAGGGCAGGGAGACGCTGATGAAGCGGGCGGCCAGGCAGAGCGGCACCGCGATGACCAGCAGGATCCAGTCTTGCCAGGCGAGATCCAGCAGCACCAGGGCCAGGCCGATCAGCAGGAACAGCAGGGCGTTGAGGAACTGGTCCATCAACTCCCAGAAGTGATCCAGGTGGTGGCTGCTCTGCTCGGAGAAGCCGCTGTGGCGGGTCCAGTTGCCGATCATGATGCCGGTCACCACCATGGCCAGGGCGCCGGAGACGCCGATCATGTTGGCGAAGGCGAAGCCCGCGGTGGGGATGCAGAGGGTCAGCAGCAGCTCCAGGGAGCCGTCGTCGGTGGCGCTGATCATCACGTGGGCGATGAGGCCCAGCACGGCACCGAACAGGATGCCGCCGAGGGCCTCATGCAGGAACAGGCCGGCCACGCTGGTGAAGGTGGGCTCGACACCGCCAAAGGCCACGGCAAACACGGTGGCGAAGATCACCAGGCCGACCCCGTCGTTGAACAGGGATTCCCCCTCGATCTGGATGGCGATCTGGGGTGGCGCCTTCATCTTCTTGACGATGGCCAGCACGGCGATGGGGTCGGTGGGGGAGATCAGGGCACCGAACAGCATGCAGTAGACCAGCGGCAGCTCCCAGCCCAGCAGCCTGGCGATGAACCAGAAGCCGTAGCCGATGATGAAGGTGGAGAGCAGGGTCGCCACTATGGAGAGAATGGTGATCTCCCACTTCTGGCTGCGCAATGCCTTGAGGTTGATGCCAAGGCCACCGGCGAACAGCAGGAAGCCCAGGATCCCCTTCAGCAGGAAGTTCTGGAAGTCGATGCTCTCCATGGTCTCGACGGCCAGAGGTTCCAGGTTGAACCATCCCAACTTACCAAACAGCACCATCAGGGCGGAGATCAGCATGGATCCCGCGGTGATGGCGATGGTGGTCTGGATCTTCACAACATACTGGTTGGCAAAGGCGATGAAGATCGCCAGGGCTGCCAGGAAGCAGAGTGTGTAGTAGACGCTCATAGTTATTTTTTCTCTTTAGTAAACAGCAAGCACGTATCCCTATTGAGGACGGGCATAGGGTACTCCCGGGCTAGTGCCCGCTCATTACCTATTTATGGTTATATTTAATCGCCGATACGGACAGATAGACGGCTAGATTTCCATTTAATTTGATTGCTGCTAGGATGGGCATCACGCAGTTGCATGGATGTAAGGGGTACGAGCGGTGTCGAGCAGAGAGTCGAACAAGAAAGCGGATGTCACAACCAGGCTGGAAGCCTGTCTCAGGGAGCGGATCCTGATCATCGACGGGGCCATGGGCACCATGATCCAGGGCTACAAGCTCGGCGAGTCGGACTATAGAGGCGAGCGGTTTGCGAACTGGCATACCGACATCAAGGGCAACAACGACCTGCTGGTGCTGAGCCGTCCCGCCGTCATTCGCGAGATCCACGACCAGTACTGCGCCGCCGGTGCCGACATCCTCGAGACCAACACCTTCAACGCCACCCGCATCGCCATGGCCGACTACGAGATGGAAGCGCTCTCGGCCGAGATCAACCGGGAGGCGGCCCGCCTGGCCCGCGCCGTGGCGGACGAGTGGACGGCCAAGGATCCGGCGAAACCGCGCTTTGTGGCAGGGGTCCTGGGTCCCACCAACCGCACCGCCTCCATCTCGCCGGACGTGAACGACCCGGGCAAGCGCAACGTCACCTATGACGAGCTGGTGGCCGCCTACACCGAATCGACTCATGCCCTGATCGAGGGGGGGGCCGACCTCATCCTGATTGAGACCATCTTCGATACCCTCAACGCCAAGGCGGCCGCCTTCGCGGTGGACCTGGTGTTCGAGGAGCTGGGCTACAGCCTGCCGGTGATGATCTCCGGCACCATCACGGACGCCTCCGGCCGCACCCTCTCGGGCCAGACCACGGAAGCCTTCTACCATTCCCTTCGCCACGTGAAGCCCATCTCCTTCGGCCTCAACTGTGCGCTCGGCCCGGACGAGCTGCGCCAGTACGTGGAGGAGTTGTCCCGCATCAGCGAGACCCATGTCAGCGCCCACCCCAACGCCGGCCTGCCCAATGCCTTCGGCGAGTACGATCTCGACGCGGTCGAGATGGCGGAGCATATCCGCGAGTGG
The DNA here is from genome assembly GCF_040908055.1 of Aeromonas sp. R7-4. Taxonomy (NCBI): domain Bacteria; kingdom Pseudomonadati; phylum Pseudomonadota; class Gammaproteobacteria; order Aeromonadales; family Aeromonadaceae; genus Aeromonas; species Aeromonas sp. R7-4. Next base: position 14,770 of record NZ_JBFODA010000044.1, on the reverse strand, counting down.
GCCCAGAGCGGCTTCCTCAACCTGGTGGGCGGCTGCTGCGGTACCACCCCGACCCACATCCGCGCCATGGCGGACGCCGTCGCCGGCATCAAGCCCCGCGCCTTGCCGGATCTGCCGGTGGCCTGTCGCCTGTCGGGCCTGGAGCCCCTCATCATCACCCCCGAATCCATGTTCGTGAACGTGGGGGAACGGACCAACGTCACCGGCTCGGCCAAGTTCAAGCGCTTGATAAAAGAAGGGCTCTACGACGAGGCCCTGGACGTGGCCAAGCAGCAGGTGGAGAACGGCGCCCAGATCATCGACATCAACATGGACGAGGGGATGCTGGACGCCGAGGTGGCCATGGTGCGCTTCCTGAACCTGATCGCCGGGGAACCGGACATCGCCCGGGTGCCTGTGATGATCGACTCCTCCAAGTGGGAGGTGCTGGAGGCGGGTCTCAAGTGCGTGCAGGGCAAGCCCGTGGTCAACTCCATCTCCATGAAGGAGGGGGAGGAGAAGTTCATCGAGCAGGCGAAACTGCTGCGCCGCTATGGCGCCGCCGTCATCGTGATGGCGTTCGACGAGGTGGGCCAGGCCGACACCCGGGCCCGCAAGTTCGAGATCTGCCAGCGCGCCTACCGGATCCTGGTGGACCGCGTCGGCTTCCCGCCGGAAGACATCATCTTCGACCCCAACATCTTCGCGGTGGCGACCGGCATCGACGAGCACAACAACTACGCGGTGGACTTTATCGAGGCGGTCGGCGACATAAAACGCAACCTGCCCCACGCCATGATCTCCGGCGGCGTCTCCAACGTCTCCTTCTCCTTCCGTGGCAACGAGCCGGTGCGCGAGGCCATCCACGCCGTCTTCCTCTACCACGCCATCAGGAACGGCATGGACATGGGGATAGTCAACGCGGGCCAGCTCGCCATCTACGAGGACATCCCGGCGGAGCTGAAAGAGAAGGTGGAGGCTGTGGTGCTGAACCTCAATCCCGACGCCACCGAGGCGCTGCTGGCCATCGCCGAGAAGTATCGCGGCGCGGGGGCCCAGGCCGAGGATCCGCGGGATCAGGCGTGGCGAGGCTGGCCGGTGGGCAAGCGGCTCGAACACGCCCTGGTCAAGGGGATCACCGATTTCATCGAGGAGGATACCGAGGAGGCGCGTGCCCAGGCCGAGAAGCCGCTGCACGTCATCGAGGGGCCGCTGATGGACGGCATGAACGTGGTGGGCGATCTGTTCGGCGCCGGCAAGATGTTCCTGCCCCAGGTGGTGAAGTCGGCTCGGGTGATGAAGCGGGCGGTGGCCTACCTGCAACCCTACATAGAGGCGGAGAAGTCCGGCGGTTCCAGCAACGGCAAAATCGTGCTGGCCACCGTCAAGGGCGACGTGCACGACATCGGCAAGAACATCGTCGGGGTGGTGCTGCAGTGCAACAACTTCGAGATCGTGGATCTCGGTGTCATGGTCTCCTGCGAGACCATCCTCAAGACGGCGCGGGAAGTGGGGGCCGACATCATCGGCCTGTCGGGCCTTATCACCCCGTCGCTGGACGAGATGGTGCACGTGGCGAAGGAGATGGAGCGTCAGGGTTTCAAGCTGCCCCTGCTCATCGGCGGTGCCACCACCTCCAAGGCCCACACCGCGGTGAAGATAGAGCAGAACTACTCCGAGCCCGTGGTCTATGTCTCCAACGCCTCCCGCGCCGTGGGGGTGGCCCAGAGCCTGCTGAGCCCCGAGCTCAAGCCCGCCTTCGTCGCCCGCATCGACAAGGAGTACGAGATCGCCCGGGATCAGCATGCCCGCAAGCAGCCGCGCTCCAAGCCGGTCTCCCTGGCCCATGCCCGTGCCAACCGCCACCAGCTGGACTGGGTGGGTTATGAGCCCCCGGCGCCCCGGGAGCCCGGCGTGCAGACCTTCGAGAACGTGCCCATCTCGGTGCTGCGCCCCTACATCGACTGGACGCCGTTCTTCCTCAGCTGGGAGCTGGCGGGCAAGTTCCCCCGCATTCTGGAGGATGAAGTCGTGGGGGAGGAGGCGACGCGCCTCTACGCCGACGCCAACGCCATGCTGGATCGGCTGGAGAAGGATCGGAGCGTGCGCTGCGCCGGCATCATCGGCCTGTTCCCGGCCAATGCCGTGGGGGACAGCATCGAGGTCTACACCGACGAGACCCGCACCCAGGTGCGCAAGGTGCTGCACCACCTGCGCCAGCAGAGCGAGAAGCAGGGCTTCCCCAACTACTGTCTGGCAGACTATGTGGCCCCGAAGGAGAGCGGCAAGCCCGACTGGATCGGCGCCTTCGCGGTGACCGGCGGCATCGGCGAGGAGGCCATCGCCAAGGCCTACAAGGCGGACCACGACGACTACAACGCCATCCTCATCCAGGCTGTGTGCGACCGCCTGGCCGAGGCCTTTGCCGAATACCTGCACGAGCAGGTGCGCAAAGTGCACTGGGGCTATGCCCCGGACGAGGCGCTCTCCAACGAGGAGCTGATCCGCGAGAACTATCGGGGCATCCGTCCGGCGCCGGGTTACCCGGCCTGCCCGGAGCACACCGAGAAGGGGAGCATCTGGGAGCTGCTGGACGTGGAGCAGGCCATCGGCATGCAGCTCACCGAGTCCTACGCCATGTGGCCGGGGGCGGCGGTGTCGGGCTGGTACTTCTCCCACCCCGAGAGCAAATACTTCGCCGTGGCCCAGATCCAGCCGGACCAGGTGGAAGACTATGCCCAGCGCAAGGGCATGACCCTGGCAGAAGCCGAGCGCTGGCTGGGGCCGAACCTGCACTGAGGCGTGGCAACCGGGTCAATCCAGATTGATCTTTGACGAACAACGGCGGCATCCTGTGCTGGGGGACAGACCAGTCTGGTGCCGCCGTGTGACATCTGGATGACAACGGGATGGCATAGCGGAGTTCTGCGTGGTTTGCCTTGTTGTCAGGATAAACAATTGGCGTTGTCTTGGCGCTGTGGCACTTTATACTCTCCCGCCCCATCCTGCCCAGGCACAGCCTTCTAGCGGAATCGCCATGAATATTGCCATCTTATCCCGCGAGCCCAACAACTACTCCACCCGCCGCCTGGTCGAAGTGGCCCGGGCCCGTGGGCACCAGGTCGAGGTGCTCGACACCCTGCGCTGCTACATGAACATCGCCTCCCACAATCCCTCTATCCACTACGAAGGACGGGAACTGGAGAGCTATGACGCCGTGATCCCGCGCATCGGGGCCAGCATCACCTTCTACGGCACCGCCGTGCTGCGCCAGTTCGAGATGATGAACACCATGGCCCTCAACAGTTCGGTGGCCATCTCCCGCTCCCGGGACAAGCTGCGCGCCATGCAGCTGCTCTCCCGTCACGGCATAGGCCTGCCCATCACCGGCTATGCCCACAGTACCCACGACGTGCCCGACCTCATCACCATGGTGGGCGGGGCGCCCCTGGTGGTGAAGCTGCTGGAGGGGACCCAGGGGATAGGGGTGGTGCTGTGCGAGACCCAGAAGGCCGCCGAGAGCGTGATCGAGGCCTTCATCCAGACCAACAACAACATCCTGGTGCAGGAGTATATCCGCGAGGCGAACGGCGCCGACATCCGCTGCCTGGTGGTCAACGGCAAGGTGGTGGCCGCCATGCGTCGTCAGGCCCAGCCGGGGGAGTTTCGCTCCAACCTGCACCGGGGCGGCGAGGCCTCGGCCATCAAGATCACCCCGGAGGAGCGGGCGACCGCGGTGCAGGCCGCCAAGATCATGGGGCTGGACGTGGCCGGGGTGGACATACTGCGCAGCGCCCGCGGCCCCCTGGTGCTGGAGGTGAACTCCTCCCCCGGCCTGCAGGGGGTGGAAGCCGCCTCCGGCAAGGACGTGGCGGGCAAGATCATCGAGTATCTGGAGCTCAAGGCGAGTCGCAAGCACAAGCCGGCGGAATGAGTCCCAAACGAGTGTCAGACAGATAAAACAGGGCGCCCTCGGGCGCCTTGTCGTTATCCGGCTGGTGGGCAGCGGGCCTGCCGGGGAGTGTTGTTGTCTCCCCTTGCGGGAGAAGGGGCGGGGAGGAGGGGCTATGCCGCCCCGGGGTCGCCGGCGATCATCGCCAGCCGGGCGCTGAAAACGCCGTCCTCCAGCCGGGTCTCTATCTGCCAGCCCAGCTTCTCGCAGATGCGCTGGATGATGGTGAGGCCGCAGCCGTAGCCGAGGATCTGATCCGGTGCGGCTGTCGTGGGGTTGCTGATGGTGAGCACCCGTTCGTGCAGTGCGATCTCGATATGGCCCTCGGCGTAGCTCAGAGCGTTTTTCAAGAGGTTGCCGAGCGCAATGGCGAGCAGGGAGAGGGGGGCCTCTACCTCGCTCTCCTCGTCCAATTGCAGGCGAATGTCCAGCGCCTCCCGTTGCAGCAGGGGGGCGAGGCGGGTCAGCTCCTGGCGAATGAGAGGGGCCACCTGCTGGGGCGTACGCTCCACGGCCTCCTTGCGCCCCAGCAGCAGGAAGGTCTCGGTGAGCAGGGCCATCTCGTCGGCGGCGGCGCGGATGCGAGCGGTGGCGCGGGCCGCCGGGGCGGGCAGGTCCGCCACCTTGCCTAGGAGGGCGGCGGAGCCCTGGATCACCATGTTGGGGGTGCGCAGCTCGTGGCTCGCGAAGCGGCTGAACTCCTGTTCGCGGGCGAACACGGCGGCCACCTCGTGCTTGCCCGCCAGCAGCGCCAGCTCGATGTCACGCAGTTCCTGCCAGGGGGCATCCGGCACGAAGTCCCCCTGATCCGGTGTGAGGTGGGCGACGCGCTGGCGCAGCCTGTCCAGGGGGCGGGTGATGTGGCGCACCAGCCAGATGCCGAAGGCGAGGCTCCCCAGCAGCAGGGCCAGGCCGATCAACCGGGTGACCAGATGCAGCTTGTCTTCGTAGGGGTCCAGATAGTCGTCGGCGTCGTCGTTGAACACCAGATAGAGCAGCCCCTGACCCGAGGGGTGGGCGCGTACCAGGAAGTGCTTGTCCTCCTCGCCCAGCTGGTGTTCGAAGAAGCCGGGGCTCCGGTAGGTCTTGAGCCAGGCCGGCAGGCGGCCCGCCTCGGTCCAGTAGCTGGAGAACTGGCGCGGGCTGGGGGCGGGGGCCCCAGGTCCCAGGCGCAGCCAGTCGTCGCCGTAGCGGGTCGCCTCGGCCTCCAGCCAGTGGCGCAGGCTCAGCTCCTCCATCTTGTCCTCGGCCACCACCATCAGCAGGCTCAGGATCATCAGCAGCAGCAGGCCGGCCCCCCCCAGCGCCAGCACCAGCCGTCGGCGCAGGCTCGGCAGGCCCGGGGCCTGCTGGTCTGGCGGTGGCGGGGCTCTCATGGTTTCACCAGCCGGTAGCCCTGGCCGTGCAGGGTCTCCAGCATGGGGGCGGGGAAAGGCTTGTCGAGGGCGTTGCGCAGGGCATAGATGTGACTGCGCAGGGCGTCGGAGTCGGGCTCCTCGTCCCCCCAGACGGTGTCGAGCACCTCCTGACGCGTCACCAGCTGGGGGGCGCGCCTCACCAGCAGGCTGAGGATCTGGAACGGGATCTTGCCGAGTTTGAGCTCCACCCCGGCGCGGGTGGCGCGACCGGCGGCGGTGTCCACCGTCAGGTCGCCGAAGCTGAGGGCGCCCATGTCACCTCGGGGGCCGCGCAGGCCCAGGGCCTGCAGCCGCACCTCCAGCTCCTCCATGGCGAAGGGCTTGACCAGGTAGTCGTCCCCTCCCGCCTTGAAGCCTGCCAGCTTGTCCTCCAGGCTGTCGCGGGCGGTGAGAAAGATCACCGGGGTCGAGATGCCGTCCGAGCGCAGCCGCTCCACGGTGCGCAGGCCGTCCAGGCGCGGCATCATGACATCCATAATGATGACGTCGAAGCGCTGCTCGGCGAGCAGTTGCAGGGCGGCCTGACCGTGATAGGCGCAATCCACCCTGTGCCCGGCCAGCTCCAGATAGTCCATGATGGTCTCCGCCACCTGGGGACTGTCTTCCACCACCAGTATTTTCATGCTTTGATCTCCTGGTTCTGGCCGGCATTTCACGGCCATTTCACACCGGATGCGTCATCCTGTGTGCCAGTGTAACCCCGAGGATCCCCGATGAAGAAGTCTCTCCGCGCCTTCTGGTTATTGATTCTATTGCCTTTTGGTCTGGCGCAGGCGGCCGAGTTCAAGCTCACGGGCCGCACCAGCTGGCAGCTTGGCCAGTTGATGGTCAACGGCATTCCCTTCGTGATCGACGAGCGCACTCGCTTCAAGGACGGGCTGGATGAGGACGATCTCGGCGGGACCTGGGTCGATCTGGAAGGGGTGGTGCAGGAGACGGCGCAGGGGGCGCGGCGGCTCGTTCGCGAGGTGGAGCCGCTGGAAGAGGAGGACGAGATGGAGCTGGAGGGGCCGGTGGAGGGGGGCCGTATCTGGGGCTATGTCACCTCGGATGGGAGTCTGGATCCGTTCGAGGGGCGCTGGCTGGAGCTGGAGTGCAGGTTTGACGGCATGCGCCTGAGCCAGTGCCGGGAGGATGACTGAGCCGGTCGCGGGAGACCGGAAAAATGGCCCGTCCAGGCCCATAGTTAAACCTCATCCCGTGACCCTGGACCGCCAGCCATGACCAGAACCGCACTCTGCCTGCTGCTGTTGCCCTTCTGCACCCTCGCCGACGACGCCGAGCTCTGGCTGGTGGAGCTGGAGCACAACGACGGGGTGCGCCTGCAATTCCAGGGGGCCGAGCTGGAGCTCGGCAGTGCCGAGCTGCACGGTGTGACCCAGCCCGACGGGCTCGTGCCCGGCATGCGCCTCGCGATCCAGAGCCGTTACGGCGTGGCCGAGACGATCCGGGTGCTCGACGGGGCGCCGGATCCGGCGCTCGGGGCCAACTGGCGGCGAGCGGAGGATCGACTGCTCACCCACTCGGGGCAGGCATTGCTGCTACAGGGTCTCGGCGTGCTGGTGTTTGATACCGACACTCGCTGGATCAACGGCAGCGTCGCCGATCTGCAACCGGGTCGCCGCCTGGTGCTGAGCCGGGATGAGGAGGGCCGCCTCACCGAGATCCTGATCCCCAATCCGGAAGATGATCCGAACGAACCCTGAGTCAGCCGCGCCCACAGGTCTGACTTGTTAAAACCTTGTACTTTCAAATTCCCCACTTATACTTGCGCCATCTTGTCGGAGTGCTGACCGTCGAACGACGCGAAGCTGAGACCGTTAATTCGGGATCCGTGGAACCTGATCAGGTTAAGACCTGCGAAGGGAAACAAGGGTAACTTGCGGGTTACCGCGCCGGGGAAGGAGCACCTTCCCGCCAGTCGGAAGCAGACCAGCCTCTGGCTGGCACAGGCGCACAGAGGGGGAGGCTGTCCCGTCCGGTTGTCCATAGGGCGCCGGGTTTCCAGACTAGGGAAACACCGGGACGGCAGAGCAGGGAAAATCCATCGCCCGTTCCCCCGAACACACCCCGCCGCAAGTTCATCTTCTCCTCGAACTCCAGACAAGCAAATACCCATAACTTCAACCAGTTAATGTGAGTTTTGCTATGTCTACTTCCGTATCTGATACCGCCAAATCCAGCCGCCGCGAGCAGCGCTCCAGCGCTCAGGCCTTTATCGACAGCCTCAAGGGAATGGCTCACCCCAACTCCCGCCGCATCTTTATCGAAGGCTCCCGCGCCGATATCCGTGTTCCGCTGCGGGAGATCCAGCTGGCCGACACCTTCGTCGGTGGCACCAAAGAGGCTCCTCAGTTCGAGCCCAACGAGCCGGTGCCGGTCTACGACACCTCGGGCCGTTACGGGGAGGAGGGGGTCGCTATCGACGTGCGCCGCGGCCTGCCGCGCCTGCGGGAGAACTGGGTGCTGGAGCGGGATGATACCGACGAACTGCCGGGGCTCAGCTCCACCTTCACTCAGGAGCGGCTGGCCGACGAGGGGCTGGATCACCTGCGCTTCGAGCATCTGCCGAAACCGCGCCGTGCCAAGCCGGGCCGCCGGGTCACCCAGCTCCACTACGCCCGCGCTGGCATCGTCACTCCCGAGATGGAATTTATCGCCCTGCGCGAGAACATGGGTCGCGAGCGGGTGCGCTCTGAACTGTTGCGCACCCAGCATCCGGGCCGTGATTTTGGTGCCCGTTTGCCCCAGAACATCACCCCCGAATTCGTGCGTGATGAGGTGGCCGCCGGTCGTGCCATCATCCCCAGCAACATCAACCACCCGGAAGCGGAGCCGATGATCATCGGCCGCAATTTTCTGGTGAAGATCAACGCCAACATCGGCAACTCGGCGGTCACCTCCAGCATCGAGGAGGAGGTGGAGAAGCTGGTCTGGTCGACCCGCTGGGGCGCCGACACCGTGATGGATCTCTCCACCGGTCGCTACATCCACGAGACCCGCGAGTGGATCCTGCGCAACAGCCCGGTGCCCATCGGTACCGTGCCCATCTATCAGGCGCTGGAGAAGACCAACGGCATCGCCGAAGAGCTCACCTGGGAGCTGTTCCGCGACACCCTGCTGGAGCAGGCCGAGCAGGGGGTGGACTATTTCACCATCCACGCCGGCGTCCTGCTGCGCTTCGTGCCGATGACCGCCAAGCGCCTCACCGGCATCGTGTCGCGCGGCGGCAGCATCATGGCCAAGTGGTGCCTGTCGCATCACAAGGAGAACTTCCTCTACCAGCACTTCCGCGAGATCTGCGAGATCTGCGCCGCCTACGACGTGAGCTTGTCGCTGGGTGACGGTCTGCGTCCGGGCTCCGTCTATGACGCCAACGACGAGGCCCAGTTCGCCGAGCTGCGCACCCTGGGTGAGCTGACCAAGATCGCGTGGGAATACGACGTGCAGGTGATGATCGAGGGCCCCGGCCACGTGCCGATGCACATGATCGAGCGCAACATGACCGAGCAGCTGGAGCACTGCCACGAGGCGCCGTTCTACACCCTTGGTCCGCTCACCACCGACATCGCGCCGGGGTACGATCACTTCACCTCCGGCATCGGTGCCGCGCTCATCGGCTGGTATGGCTGCGCCATGCTCTGCTACGTCACTCCCAAGGAGCATCTGGGGCTGCCCAACAAGGAGGATGTGAAACAGGGGCTGATTACCTACAAGATCGCCGCTCACGCCGCCGATCTGGCCAAGGGTCACCCGGGGGCCCAGATCCGCGACAACGCCATGTCCAAGGCGCGCTTTGAATTCCGCTGGGAGGATCAGTTCAATCTGGCGCTGGATCCCGACACCGCCCGCGCCTACCACGACGAGACCCTGCCCCAGGAGTCCGGCAAGGTGGCCCACTTCTGCTCCATGTGTGGCCCCAAGTTCTGCTCCATGAAGATCACCCAGGACGTGCGCGACTACGCCGCCAAGCTGGAAGCCGTAGAGATAAAGCTGGTCGGCATGGACGGTCAGCAGGAGCGGGTGGTGGCCGAGGTCGAGAGCGGCATGGCCCGCATGGCTGAAACCTTCAAGGAGACCGGCGGCGAGATCTACCATCAGGCGGCGACCCTGAAGCAGGCCGCAGGGGAGGAGGCGTGAGCAGCGAGCGCGGGGCTGTCAGCCCCGCCGACCTGACAGCAGTGACGGCTGCCCGCCCCGTGGTCTGGACCATCGCCGGGTCCGACTCCGGCGGCGGGGCCGGCATTCAGGCCGACTTGCACACAATGCACGATCTCGGCGTGCACGGCTGCTCCGTCATTTCCGCCATCACGGCCCAGAACTCGGTGGCGGTGAAGATGGTCGACCCTGTGCTGATGCAGACTTTTACCGCCCAGATCGACGCCCTCAGTGTCGATCTGCCACCTGCCGCCATCAAGATCGGCCTGCTGCCGACCCGGCTGCATGTGGAGGTGCTGGCCCGCAGGTTGTCGACCGTCGAGGCTCCCTTCGTGGTCTACGATCCGGTGGCCATCGCCAGCACCGGCACCCCCATGGTGGAGGCCGGCATGCTGGCGGCGGTGCGCGAGCACCTGCTACCACGTCTGTCGCTCATCACCCCCAACGGCCCCGAGCTGGAGGCCCTGACCGGACTGCCCGCCACCAGCCCCGAACTGGTGCGCCTCGCCGCCCGGCGACTGCGGGAACTCGGCGCCAGGGCGGTGCTGGTCAAGGGTGGCCATCTGGGCTGGAGCGGGGATCACTGCCTCGACTACTACCAGGACGAGACCCGCGAATTCTGGCTCGCCGCGCCGCGCCTCGATACCCGCCATGGCCACGGCACCGGCTGCGCTTACGCCAGCGCCATTGCCGCCGTGGTGGCGCAGGACTATCCGGTGGAGGACGCCATCACCCTGGCGCGGGCCTACCTGCAACAGGGCTTGGCGGCGGCGCAGGGGGTGGGGGCAGGCCCGGGGCCCATCGCCCACCTCGGCTGGCCCGCCGATCTTGCACACTTCCCCCGCGCCGTGCTGGCGGGGTCAAAGCTCGATCGCCGCTTCGGATTGTATGAGACAAGCAGCGCCCGTCTGCCGGATGGCCCCTTCGCGCCGACCGAACACAACCTCGGTCTCTATCCGGTGGTGGATTCGGTCAAGTGGCTGCGCCGCCTGCTGGGGCAGGGGGTCAAGACCATCCAGCTGCGCATCAAAAATCTGCCCGCCACAGAGGTGGCGCCGGCCATTCGTGATGCGGTAGAGCTCGGTCGCCGCCATGGGGCGCGGCTTTTTATCAACGACCATTGGCAACAGGCCATAGCGGCGGGTGCCTGGGGCGTGCATCTGGGGCAGGAGGATATGGAGACCGCCGATCTCGCCGCCATTCAGGCGGCCGGGCTGCGCCTTGGCATCTCCACCCACGGCTACTTCGAGCTGATGCGGGCGCGCGAGCTGGCCCCCTCCTATATCGCGCTCGGTCATATCTTCCCGACCAACACCAAGGCGATGCCTTCGCGCCCTCAGGGGCTGGTGCGGCTGCATCGCTACCGCGCCCTGATGGCGGAGTGGCCGACGGTCGCCATCGGCGGCATCAGCGAGGAGCGGGTGGCGGCGGTCAAGGGGAGCGGGGTCGGCAGCATCGCGCTGGTCTCGGCCATCACGGCGAGCGACGACTGGCAGGGGGCGACCGAACGGCTGCTGGCCGCAGTGGGAGCGGGGGATGAGCCGCGCTCGGCCACAGCCATAAGGGAGGTGGAACATGCGCTCTGATGCGGCTTCTCTTAGTGACAAAGAGTATCTGAGATACGGCCGCCAGCTGATGCTGGCGGAAGTGGGGGAGGCGGGGCAGGCGCGGCTGAAAGACAAATCCGTGCTGATCGTCGGCCTCGGCGGGCTCGGCTCGCCGCTCGCCCTCTATCTGGCCGGGGCCGGTGTGGGGACGCTCTGGCTCGCCGATGGCGATACCGTGGACTCCAGCAACCTGCCGCGCCAGATCCTGTTCGACTCCGAGGCAGTCAACCACTCCAAGGCGGAGCTGGCCCGCGAGCGCCTTAGCCAACACAACCCGCTGGTGGAGCTGATTGCCATCAACCAGCGGCTCGATGCCACCAGCCTGCCGGAGTTTGTGGCCGAGGTAGATCTGGTGATCGACTGCTGCGACAACCTCGCCACCCGCCAGGCCATCAACGCCGCCTGCGTGGCTCAGGGCAAGCCCTGGGTCTGTGCCGCCGCAGTGGGCTGGCAGGGGCAGCTGATGGCGCGCACCAGCAGCGATCACGCCTGCTACGCCTGCCTCTATCCGCAGGATACCGAGATCAAGGAGAGCTGCGATACCAGCGGCGTCACCGGCCCGCTGGTGGGGGTGATGGGCTCTTTGCAGGCGCTGGAGGCTCTGAAACTGCTGTTCGGGATGCCGAACCCGGTGGCCGGCACATTGCGCCGCTTCGATGCGCTAACCCATCAGTGGCAGACCCTCACTCTGGCCCCCGACCCCGATTGCCCGGTCTGCGGGCAGCACCGATGCCCGACACACGATAAGGAAATCACCCCATGACCTTGACCATTCGACTCAACGATCAATCCCAGCCGCTGGCGGCAGGGCAGAGCGTGGCCGACCTGCTGGCCGCGCAAGGGGTCAATCCCCAGGGGGTGGCGGTGGCCCTTAACGGCGCCGTGCTGCCCCGTGGCCGCTGGGCCGAGACCCGTCTCAATGACGGGGATGAACTTCACCTCTTCACCGCCATTGCCGGAGGCTGACCCATGATGCTCGCAGTCCCATCTTCGAGCGCTATGCCTTGCGGCGGGGCCTCATCTCTTCTTATCGCAGTGGCCGGAGGCTGACATGCTGACAATTGCCGATCACACCTTCTCCTCGCGCCTCTTTACCGGCACCGGCAAGTTTGCCCGTCCGGAACTGATGGCCGCCGCCATCGAGGCGAGCGGCTCCCAGCTCGTCACCATGGCCATCAAGCGGCTCGAACCCGGCAAGGCCCACGACGATATCCTGAGCCCGCTTTTGAAACTCGGGGTCAAGCTCTTGCCCAACACCTCAGGCGCCAAGACCGCCGCCGAGGCGGTGTTTGCCGCCCACCTGGCCCGCGAGGCGCTGGGGACAAACTGGCTCAAGCTGGAGATCCACCCCGACCCGCGCTATCTGCTGCCCGATCCCATCGAGACGCTGAAAGCCGCCGAGCAGCTGGTGAAAGAGGGTTTTGTGGTGCTGCCCTACTGCGGCGCCGACCCGGTGCTCTGCAAGCGGCTCGAAGAGGTGGGCTGCGCCGCCGTGATGCCGCTCGGCGCGCCTATCGGCTCGAATCAGGGGCTGGTGACCCGGGAGTTCCTCTCCATCATCGTCGAACAGGCCAATGTGCCCGTGGTGGTGGATGCGGGGATAGGTGCGCCGAGCCACGCGGCGGCGGCCTTCGAACTCGGCGCCGATGCCGTGCTGGTCAACACTGCCATCGCGGTGAGCGGCGATCCGATCGCCATGGGCCGCGCCTTTGCGCTCGCTTGTGAAGCAGGTCGCAGCGCCTATGAAGCGGGTCTTGGCGCCCGCGCCCTGCAGGCGCAAGCCTCCAGCCCGCTTACCGATTTTCTGGGGGCGTTATGAGTCAGCATGCCAATGACCCCACCCCGACCCTCCCCTTGCCAGGGGAGGGAGTGTTGACTCCGTCCTCTTGTGAAAGGGGAGACCGGGGGGGCGGATTAACACCTCCCCCTTGTGAAGGGGGAGGCCGGGAGGGGGTTGAGAGAAAGTCGGAGAATTTTCTCGATAGATGGCGCGAGCTGGAGTGGGACGATATCGGTATGCAGATCCGCGCCAAGAGCGCCGCCGACGTGGCGCGAGCCCTGAGCGCACCGCGTCGCACCCTGAGCGATTTTATGGCGCTGATCTCGCCGGCTGCCGAGGCATTTTTGCCGCAGATGGCGGCCGAGGCCGAGCGCCTGACCCGCCAGCGCTTTGGCAACACCATCGGCTTCTATGTGCCCCTCTATCTGTCGAACCTGTGCGCCAACGACTGCACCTACTGCGGCTTCTCCATGAGCAACCGCCTCAAGCGCAAGACCTTGAATGCAGAGGAGATAGAGCGCGAGTGTCTGGCCATCAAGGCGCGCGGTTTTGACAGCGTGCTGCTGGTGACCGGTGAACACGAGCACAAGGTGGGGCTCGCCTATTTTCGCGAGGTGATGCCCATCATCCGCCGTCACTTCAGCACGGTGGGGATGGAGGTGCAGCCCCTCTCGCAGGACGAATATGCCGAGCTGAAAAGCCTCGGCCTCGATGCCGTCATGGTTTATCAGGAGACCTACCACGCCCCCACCTATGCCCGCCACCATCTGCGCGGCAACAAGCGGGACATTGCATGGCGCCTCGCCACGCCGGATCGGCTCGGCCGCGCCGGGATCGACAAAATCGGGTTGGGGGCACTCATCGGCCTCTCCTCAGACTGGCGCGCCGACAGCTACTTTGTCGCCGAGCACCTGAGCTGGCTTGAGCGCCACCACTGGCAGAGCCGCTACTCGCTCTCCTTCCCGCGCCTGCGCCCCTGCACCGGTGGGCTGGAGCCGGAGGTTGTGATGTCGGATCGCCAGCTGGCGCAGCTTATCTGCGCCTGGCGTCTCTTCTCGCCAACGCTGGACTTGTCGCTTTCGACTCGCGAGTCGGCCACCTTCCGCAACGGCGCGGTGCGCCTTGGCATCACCCAGATGTCGGCCGAGTCGCGCACCCAGCCGGGGGGCTATGCCGAGGGGGATGCAGAGGAGCTGGAGCAGTTCGCTATCCACGACGACCGCCCGGTGGGGGAAGTGGCCGCCGCCGTGCGGCAGGCCGGGTTGCAGCCGGTGTTCAAGGATTGGGAGCCTTTCTTGGGCCGATAGGGGCGGAGTTCGGCCAAACTCCGTGCTTGTGGCGAGCAGGCACGGCTGCGCCGTGCAGGACGCGAGGCCGGTGGCCTCGAAGGGGTTTCGCCCGCCCTTCGGGCTTGGGCGAGTAACTTTTCTTTGCGTGGCCAAAGAAAAGGCACCAATCGAGCGGCCACCCCGCCAATCCGACCGCTGCGCGGTTTCCCTCGGATCAGGTACAAGGTCGGACGGACCGCCGCAGACGGCACATCCCTGTGCCGACTGCGGCTGCGCCATCATCCCTGATGGCGCTCCTGATCTTGCCCCTCCCCCTCGGCGGATTGGAGGGGGAAGCCAATACCGTGTGTATGGAGATGGTATTCACCTGACAGTTGCCCACAAAAGGGAGTGGTCATACGGCTTCAAACCGGATAACAAAACGGTACCCCTACCGTGTTATCTGGAGTCACCGTATGACCACCAACGAGAAAGTAGCACGTCGCAAACTCAGCCTGCTAGAGCTCGCCAAAGAGCTCAATAATGTCAGCAAAGCCTGCAAGCTCATCGGCTACAGCCGTCAGCAGTTCTACGAAATTCGCCGTAAT
>NZ_JBFODA010000043.1:0-55411 GCF_040908055.1 Aeromonas sp. R7-4 | reverse complement strand
ATTACGGCGAATTTCGTAGAACTGCTGACGGCTGTAGCCGATGAGCTTGCAGGCTTTGCTGACATTATTGAGCTCTTTGGCGAGCTCTAGCAGGCTGAGTTTGCGACGTGCTACTTTCTCGTTGGTGGTCATACGGTGACTCCAGATAACACGGTAGGGGTACCGTTTTGTTATCCGGTTTGAAGCCGTATGACCACTCCCTTTTGTGGGCAACTGTCAGGTGAATACCATCTCCATACACATCACAGAAATGAAAAACCACCCGCATAATGGGTGGTTTTTTCATTATATTCGGACGAACCCGAGAGATTTAACCCACAACACCAATCACTCCAGCGGCGGCGTGCGCGGCGGCACCATACGCTTGCTGCCGGTGGACTCAAAGGCCGATGCGAAGCGCAGCAGGTTGTTGTCGTCATAGGCGCGACCGGCGAAGGTCAGGCCCACCGGCATACCGATATCGGTCATCACCCCCATGGGGACGGTGACGGTCGGCACACCGAGATGGCGAATGGCGAGGTTGCCGTTGGCGACCCAGATGCCGTTGCTCCAGGCGATATCGGCGGAGGCCGGATTCACGTCCGCGTCGGCCGGGCCCACGTCGGCCACGGTGGGGAACAGCACGGCGTCGAGCTTGAGCCCGTCCATCCAGTCTTCCAGGTCCAGCTTGCGGGTCTGCTCCAGACCGCGCAGGCCGTCCGGCACAGAGGCAATCTCGTCGAAGCGCTTGAGACCGCGCTTGGCCATCTTGACGTACTCGTCCATGCCCGCTGCCAGATCCCCTTCGCGGTTCGGCAAAGTGCCGGGATCGTGGGGGAAGATCTTCGGCCCATCCACATCGGCCAGCTTATTGAGCTTGGGATCGCCGTTGGCGCGCAGGAAGTCGTCGAACGCCCAGCCGGAGAGCTCCCACAGCTCGTCATTGAGAAACTCAGGGCTCACGATGCCGCGATTGAACACGGTCGGTGCGCCGGGTCTGTCCCCTTCACAGTTGGAAACCAGCGGGAAGTCCACTTCGATGACCTCGGCACCGGCGGCTTCCAGCGCCTTGCGCGCCTGCTCCCACAGCGCGATCACAGTCGGACGAGTATGGATGCGCTGACCGGTCGGGCCGCCGATACCGGGATTGTCGCTGGTGCCGGCCAGTTCATCCTTGTTGATAAACATGCGCGGCACGCCGAGGCGCTTGCCCTTGAGGGCGTCGGCCTTGGCGGCCAGATCCAGATAGGAAGCCGGACGCACTTCGGAGGCCTTGGGCAGCTGCACCCAGGGCTGCATGCGCCAGAGATCACCACGGGTATCGCTATCGTCGGCGACCACCACGTCCAGCACTTCCAAGAGATCGGCCATGGTGCGGGCGTAGGGCACAACGACGTCCATGGTCGGGGTCAGGGGCCAGTTGCCACGCACAGAAATCACGCCACGGGACGGGGTGTAGGCACACAGGCCGTTGTTGGAGGCGGGGCCACGGCCGCTCGACCAGGTCTCTTCCGCCAGACCGAAGGCGGCGAAGCTGGCGGCGGTGGCGGTGCCGGCCCCGTTGGAGGAACCGGAGGCAAAGGGCGCGGTCAGGTAGTCGGCGTTGTAGGGGCTCTCGGCACGGCCATAGACGCCGCGCTGCATGCCGCCATTGGCCATGGGCGGCATATTGGTCTTGCCAAGGCAGATGGCACCGGCGGCGCGCAGCCGCTCCACGGTAAAGGCGTCGCGCTGGGCCACCAGATCCTTGAAGGCCGGGCTGCCGGAGGCGGCGGTCAGCCCCTTGACCAGGTAGCTGTCCTTGGCGGTGTAGGGGATGCCGTCGAGCGGGCCCAGAGTTTCACCACGGGCGCGGCGGGCATCGGAAGCCTCGGCCTCTTTCAGGGCATCGGGATTGGGCACCACGACGGCATTGAGGCGGGTTGGTGTCTCGGGGCCGTCATAGGCTTTGATCCGCGCCTGATAGGCCTTGACCAGTTCGACCGCTGTGGTACGGCCTGATTCGAGCGCACCGCGCAGCTCGGCAATGGAAACCTCGGTCACTTCGATCATGGGGATCTCCTGTAAAAGGGTGACTGTTTGTCATGATGATCGCCGCATCGGCGCCTGCGACCATCACGTCATCAAGAGATAAAACCCCACGGCGTGGGGTTTTGAATACCAACCTCGGCTGGCTTGGAACAGGTTCTTACTTGCCAGAAGGAATTTGCTGAGTAATGCAGTGGATATTGCCACCGCCCAGCAGGATCTCGCGGGCCGGCACGCCGACCACGGTGTGATCCGGGAAGATCTCTTCCAGAATGCGCTGGGCCTGCCCATCGGTGGCGGCGTCCAGCAGCGGGTAGACGATGCGATCGTTGGTGATAAGGAAGTTCACGTAGGAACCCGCCAGACGACCCTCTGCCTCGCGCGGCACACCGCTGCCGCTCTCGACGCCGGCGGATTCCTCTTCTGTGCAGAACAGCGGGCCCGGCTGGGGCAGCTTCCACACTTTCAGCTTGCGACCCTTGGCGTCGACCGCCGCTTCCAGCACCTTGAGGGCGGCCAGGGAGCGGGCGTACTGGGGATCGGTCTCGTCGTCTGTCCAGTGCAGGGCCACTTCACCCGGGCGCACGAAGCAGCACATGTTGTCGATGTGGCCGTCGGTCTCGTCCATGTAGACGCCTTCGTCCAGCCAGATGAAGCTCTTCACGCCCAGATAGTCGCGCAGGTGAGCCTCGATCTGATCCTTGGTCAGGTGCGGGTTGCGGTTTTCGTTGAGCAGGCACTCGGCGGTGGTCAGGCAGGTGCCTTCGCCATCCACGTGGATGGAGCCCCCTTCCAGAATGAGCGGCGCGGCGTAACGATCCATACCGTGCTGCTCCAGCATCCGGGCCGCCACTTTCTCGTCCTGATCCCAGGGATAGTAGAGACCGCCCTTGTGGCCGCCCCAGGCGTTGAAGCCCCAGTCCACCCCGCGGCACTCGCCGGCGGCGTTGGTGACCACGGTGGGACCGGTGTCGCGTGCCCAGCAGTCATCGCTGGCCATCTCCACCAGGGTGACGTGGGACGGCATGAGGCCACGGGCCTGCTCCATAAACTGGGCCGGCACCCCCATAAAGACCGGGGTGGCTTGCCCGATGGCATCGGCCACCTTGGCGAAGGTGGCTTGCGCGAAGCGACCGGCGACGCGCCAGTTGTCCGGGCGGAACGGCCAGATCATCCAGACGGCCTGCTGGTGCGCCCACTCGGCGGGCATGGTGAAGCCGTCGGCGGCCGGAATGGAGTTGATGGTCTTGATGCTCATCGCAAGGCTCCTTGCATGGATTGAGGCCCCCGGATCGACCCGGAAACCCTGGAAAAATAAGAGTGGACGCAGTGTAAGAAGTTGCGCGCCCATCCATCAAATGAATAGGATGGATTGTCCCATAAGCACGGCGAATAATCCTCCATGAAACTGCACCAGCTCGACCTCAATCTGCTGCTCGCCTTTGACGCCCTGATGACGCAGGGCAGCGTGACCCGCGCCGCCGAATCGCTCTTCATCAGCCAGCCCGCCATGAGCCACTCCCTCAACCGGCTGCGCACCTTTCTCGGCGACCCGCTGCTGGTGCGCACTCCCCAGGGGATGTTGCCGACTCCCCGGGCCCAGCGGCTGCATCTGGGGGTGCAGCAGGCACTGCGGCTGCTGGAGCAGCAGCTTTCCGAGGAGGACGAGTTCGCGCCGAGCCAGTCGAAGCGCCGCTTCGTGCTCTGCACCACGGACTACGTGGAGTGCGTGCTGATCCCGCCGCTTATCCAGCGCCTCAGGACGCTCGCGCCCGGGGTCACCATCGAGATCCGCATCCTGCGCGACACCCTGCCGGAGGCGGAGCTGGCGAGCGGCGAAATCGACCTGGTGCTGGGGTTTGACGAATACATGCAGGTGCCGGGGTATCTCGGCAAGGAGACCTGGCTCACCGAGCCCCTGGCCGGGCTGGTGCGCGCCACCCTGGAGCTGGAGGAGGAGCGCATCACCCTGGCGCAGCTTATCGAGATGCCCCATGTGTTCCACTCGCCGCTCGGCACCTCGGAGGCGAGCCTCGACCGCTATCTGAAGAGCCTGGGCCATAGCCGCACCATCTCGGTCAACAGCCAGAGCTATATGTCCGCCGCCGCCATCGTCAGCCAGAGCGACCACCTGCTGGTGCTGCCCAGCATGGTGGCCGAGCTGCTGGCCAGCCACTGGCCGCTCAGGAGCCTGCCCCTGCCCGAAGATGTGCCGGACTACCACCTCAACTGCGTCTGGCACCCGGTGCATGCCCAGCAGCCGGCGTTGATCTGGCTGAAGGCGTTGATGAAGGAGCTGGTGAATCCGGGATAAGCGCTGCGTCTGGCAGCACCTCCCCCTCATCCCCAGCCCTTTCCCGCAAGGGGAGAAGGGAGCAGATCGGCGTTAAGTGGAAAACTGGGGGCAACCGACACGCCAAGACAAAAAAGCTCAAGGCGCCAAGACTCCAAGACTCCCGCTCTTCGGCAATTTGGCCTATTTTGGGCCTCACTCTCAACGCTCCCCCGATCGGTTCCCTCTCCCTCCGGGAGAGGGCCAGGGTGAGGAAAAACGCTCACCGGGCCTCGCTGGCCACCGGCAGTTCGCCGAGGGCGATGGCGGCCTGCAGGCGGCGGTGATCCTCTCGGGTACGCTGGCCATAGGCCACCGCAAACTCGGCGATGGCCTCGTCCATCACGTCCGACTTGCCCAGGTAGCCGGCGATGCGGGCCGCGTCCCCCGACTTGGCGTGGGCCAGCGCCAGGGCCCAGCCGCAGAGCTGGCAGTATTCGACGAAGTGGCGGGGCCTGACCATGCCTGGGGTGATGTCGATGCCCCCCTTCATGTCCCGCAGCTGGCGCACGTAGAAGTGGCGTCCCCTGAGCTCGCACCAGCCGAGGAAGATGTCCGGCGAGCCCTGGATCAGGCGCTGGCCCCGCACCACCCGCCGCCCCTGGCTGCCGCTGTCATCTTCCGAGGTGAAGTAGGGCGCCAGCACCGAGGGCTGGGCCTCCTTGACTTGCAGGAAGAGGGGATCGTCGTCGTCGGCCCCGGTCAGCAGTATCACCCAGCAGCGGGTGCCCACGCTGCCCACCCCGACCACCTTGCGCACCACGTCCACGACCCGGTAGCGGCGCAGCAGGATCCGCCTGTCTTCCGGCAAGGAGGCCAGATAGGCCTCCAGCAGCTCCCCGAGCACCTCGTAGACCGGTTCCCCGTCCTCGGTGTGGGTCTCGCGGATGACGAAGGGGTGGATCTCGCGGATCCTGTGCTGATCGTCCACCAGATCCGTCATCTTGCCGAGCACCTGCAGGTGATTGCGCCCCCTCGCCTTGGCGAAGGCGGCTTCGACACTGCGGTGGGCATCCTCGGAGAAGGCGTGGAGCACTGAGGCCTGATCGATGCGATCGTACCAGACGTGCATGAAGCCCATCTTGCCGTACTCCCGCAGCCGGGTGCGGTAGCCGGCCACCGTCATTCTGGCCGCCTCCCGCTGGCGGGCGGCGCTGGCCCCGAGAAAGTCGGCCGCCACCAGGGCGCTCGCGGCGAGCCGCTTGAGATCCCACTCCCAGGGCCCGATGTGGGTCTCATCGAAGTCGTTGATGGCCAGCACCAGGTTGCGCTCTGCGCTCGCATAGAGGCCTATGTTGGCCACGTGCATGTCGCCGCAGGCCTGCACCATGAGCCCGGTGCGCGGCGTGTCGACCAGATCCGCCGCCATGATGGCCGCCGCCCCGCGCAGAAAGGCGAACGGGGACTCCTGCATCCTGGCGTGGCGCACCGGTACCAGCCGCTGCACCCGGGTGGCGGCCTGGGCCTTGAGCACGGCGATGGGATCCCGCCCGTGCGAGGGATCCGGCAGCAGGCAATGGGATTCCCGGGGCACCCGATCGCGCAGTTGCTTGCCGGCGGCGAAGCGCTCTTCGATGGAGAGACGGGGGGCGGTGAAATGCATCAGCATCGCCTGGGACTTCGATGGTTTGGCCATATTCGCTTGCTCCTGACACAGTCCCATGAAGATGGAAGAGGGGGCGGACGAGAGCAAGGCAGGACGGGGAAAAATCGGCCGAAGAAGGCCGTGCGAGAGGGGTCAGCGAAGGACGAGGGCCGCCATCAGCTGGGTGACGACCCCCTCCAGCAGCATAGGGTCGGGGTGGCACTGGGCGAAGGTGATGAGCCCCTGGATATTGACCTGCAGGAAGGCGGTCAGGGTGGGGATGTCCCGCCCGGGCGCCAGCTCCCCCAGCGCCTTTGCCCGTTGCAGCTGCTGCGCGAGATCGCGCTCCAGCTCGCCATAGATGGCCTTGCAACGCAGGTGCAGCTCCTCGTCCTGCTCCGCCAGCTCCATCAGGGTGCGGGTCACCAGGCAGGCGCCCTGCAGCGCATCGTCCACCAGCCGGGTGAAGTAGGCATGCAGCCCGGCCAGGGGGCTCGCCTGCTCGAAGCAGCGCCGGCGCAGGGCGCACTTCTCCTCCACATAGTGATCCACCGCCGCCAGCAGCAGGCCGCGCTTGTTGCCAAAGGCCGCGTAGAGGCTGCCCGGGTGCAGGCCGGTCGCCGCCACCAGCTCCTGCATGGTGGTCTTGGCATAGCCTCTGGCGCGAAACGCCTCCATGGCGCTTCGCAGGACAAGATCCCGATCAAATTCGGCAGTGCGCATGGGGTCTCCGTTGGCAAGGTGTCGCGGGGCGGGAAAACAGGGCGGCAAGTTTACCCCAGCCATTCCCTTCAATCCATGTTGAATGCTTGCTCAAAAAAGACTTGCACACAAACCAAAAAACGTCTTGAATGCCCGTTCAAGAATCATCCCCAAGGACAAGCCCCATGGATACCCTGTTTCAACCCTATCGCCTGAACGACACCCTCACCCTGGCCAATCGCTTCATGATGGCCCCCCTGACCCGCTGCATGGCGGGCCCGGGCCTAGTGCCGACCGAGCAGATGGCCGCCTACTACGGCCGCCGCGCCGACATCGGCCTCATCATCTCCGAGGCTACCATCATCCGCCCGGACGGCCAGGGCTACCCGAACACCCCGGGGCTCTACAGCGCCGAGCAGGTGGAAGGCTGGAAGAAGGTGACCGCCGCCGTGCACGCCAGGGGCGGCAAGATCTTCGCCCAGCTGTGGCACGTGGGCCGCCTCTCCCACCCCTTCTTCCACCACGCCGAAGTGCTGGCCCCCTCTGCCGTCGCCCATGAAGGCACGGTGCCGCGCATGCGCGAGCTGGTCTATCAGGTGCCCCGCGCCCTGACCGAGAGCGAGATCGCCCAGCTGGTCGAGGATTACGCCCAGGCCGCCGCCAACGCCATCGAAGCGGGCTTCGACGGGGTGGAGATCCACGGCGCCAACGGCTACCTCATCGATCAGTTCCTGCACCACGCCAGCAACCTGCGCACCGACAACTACGGCGGCAGCCCCGAGAACATGAGCCGCTTCGCCCTGGAAGTAGTGGACGCCATCAATGCCCGCATCGGCGGGGACAGGGTGGGCCTGCGCCTCTCCCCAGGCGCCTATGTGCACCTCGAAGGGGATGCCCGGGATCGCGCCGTGTTCGACCACCTGCTGGCCGAGCTGAACCAGCGCCCCCTGGCCTATGTACACCTCGGCATCTTCGATGACAGCCTCACCTTCGACTACCTGGACGGCCGCGCCTCCGACTACCTGCGTGCCCACTACGACGGCCATCTGGTGGGGGTCGGCAACTACAGCGCCGAGACCGCGGCCGAGGCCATCGAGGCCGATCGCTTCGACCTCGTCGCCATCGGTCGCCCCCTCATCGCCAACCCGGACTACCTCGCCAAGGTTAAGCAGGGGGAGGCACTGACCCCCTATGCCGACACCATGCTGGCCGAGCTGGTGTAAAACCGTGCAGCGCCCACCGCGCCGGCGGAGCGGGCATCAGCCGCCAGCCCCTGGCGATACAGGGGTCTGGCCGCCGCAGCCTGCCTTTTCCTGACCAAGGATGGAGTCCGCGCCCTGGCGCGGGTTTCCAATGTTTGGGCCCCTCTCCCGGGCCCTTTTTTCTGCCCGCTCCCCCCCTTTTTTCCGCAAAATGGTTGTCATCAACAACCAAAGGATGTTATTGGTTGCGTGCGACAACCAAAACCCTCAGAAGGAAACTGAATCCATGGATCCCCGCCCCCTGCGCGCCCTGTCACGGGAACTGGTACGCGAACTCGGCATGCTCTCCCAGCAGTGCGGCTCCCTGGCCCTGAGCCCCCTGGAGGCCCACCTGCTCATCGAGCTGGAGAACGGCCCCGCCACCAACCAGCAGCTCGCCGAGCGCCTTCGCATCGACAAGTCCAACGCCAGCCGCCCCCTGGCCCGCCTCGCCGAGCGGGAGCTCATCGCCTGGCAGCCCCACCCCTCGGACGGGCGCAGCAAGGAGGCGAGCCTCACCGAACAGGGCAAGGGGCAACTTGAGGAGCTGCACCGGCAGATGGACGAGACCATGGCCGGGGCCCTGGCCCAGCTCTCCCCCGCCGAGTGCGAGCGGATCTGGGAGGGAATGCGGCTCTATCGCAGCGCCCTCTCCCGGGCCCGCCGCCAGCAGGGCCATCGCATCCGTCCCATAGCGGCGGCCGACAACCCCCATATCGCCGCCGTGGTGCGCACCGTCTCCGCCGAGTACGGCCTCACCGCCGACAAGGGCTACGGGGTGGCGGATCCCAATCTCGACTTCCTCCACGAGACCTACCAGGGGGAGCGCAGCCGCTACTGGGTGATCGAGGGGCCGGACGGCGCCATTCTCGGCGGCGGCGGCATAGCGCCGCTGGCGGGAGATCCGGAGATCTGCGAGCTGCAGAAGATGTACTTCCTCCCCGCCCTGCGCGGGTTGGGGCTGGGACGGCGGCTGGTGCTGCAGGCCCTGGCCGAGGCGCGCGCCCTGGGTTACCAACGCTGCTACCTGGAGACCACGGCCGTGCTGCGGGAAGCCACCGCGCTCTACGAATCTCTGGGCTTCGAACACCTGCCGGGGCCGCTCGGCTGCACCGGCCACGACGCCTGCGAGATCTGCATGGTGCTTGAGCTGGAGTAGATCCCCTATCCCCCCAACCCCTTGGCTTCGCCCCCTCATCCCCGCCCCTTCTCCCGCAAGGGGAGAAGGGAGCAAAACAGGATTCCGCGATTTTTCCGGCAGACGTCGGATGGTGTCCTCTCCCTGCGGGAGAGGACATTCAGGAAGGGAAATAGAACCAGGCGGTCTTGATCAGGCCAGCCTCCACCTCGAACACCGCCACGCTCTCGATGGGCTCGGGGAAGAGGCCATGGATCTTCTCGTGATCGAACACCTTGTTGCCCATGACAGTGCGTGACAGCAGCTCGGCCTTGAGCTGCGGGTTGTTGAATCTGTGCTCCGCATAGAAGGCCCGCAGCGCCCCCTTGCCGACCGTGCTCGGCGTCTCGGTCGGCATGCGATAGCCTTTGAAATCCGGGACAAAGCAGGCCACGAAGGCGTCGAGGTCGTGGGCATTGTAGGCGGCAAACTGCGCCTCCACGGGTTGGGTGACGGACATGTCTCTCTCCACGAGTGAAATTTGAATCACTTATCCGCAATGTTCATTCCATCATCAAGCCCCGGATGGGGAGCGTCTCCCCCTCCCAACAAACGCCCCATAACAAAAGACCCCGCCGAAGCGGGGTCTCTCTTATTTCGTCAGCCACTCACAAGGCACGGCCGGGGTGATCAGTGCTCGCGGGTCTGGCGGAACTGGACGTCGGGGTGACGCTCCTGAGCCAGGCGCAGATTGACCATGGTCGGCGCGATATAGGTGAGGTTGTCACCGCCATCCAGCGCCAGGTTGACCTCGTTCTTGCGCTTGAACTCCTCGAACTTCTTGACGTCGGTCCCTTCCACCCAGCGGGCGGTGGCGACGTTGACCGCCTCGTAGATGGCCTCGACGTTGTACTCGCTCTTGAGGCGGGACACCACAACATCGAACTGCAGCACACCGACCGCACCGACGATGAGGTCGTTGCTGATGAGCGGGCGGAACACCTGCACCGCGCCCTCTTCGGAGAGCTGCACCAGTCCCTTGAGCAGCTGCTTCTGCTTGAGCGGGTCGCGCAGGCGGATGCGGCGGAACAGCTCGGGGGCGAAGTTCGGGATGCCGGTGAACTTCAGATCCTCACCCTGGGTGAAGGTGTCGCCGATCTGGATGGTGCCGTGGTTGTGCAGACCGATGATGTCGCCGGCGAAGGCGTCTTCCGCCTGCTCCCGGTCACCGGCCATGAAGGTCACGGCGTCGGAGATGTTCACGTCCTTGCCGATGCGCACATGGCGCATCTTCATGCCCTTGCTGTAAGTCCCTGACACGATGCGCATAAAGGCGATGCGGTCGCGGTGTTTCGGATCCATGTTTGCCTGGATCTTGAACACGAAGCCGGAGAACTTCTCCTCGGTGGCCACCACCTCGCGGCTCTCGGCCTTGCGCGGCATGGGAGACGGCGCCCAGTCGGTCAGGCCGTCCAGCATGTGGTCGACGCCGAAGTTGCCGAGCGCGGTCCCGAAGAAGACCGGGGTCATCTCGCCGGCGATGAAGGCGTCGTGATCGAACTCGGGGGAGGCGCCCTGCACCAGCTCCAGCTCGCCGCGCAGCTGGGCCGCCAGATCTTCACCGATGGCGGCATCCAGCTCGGGGTTGTTCAACCCCTTGACCACCCGCTTCTCCTGGATGGTGTGGCCCTGACCGCTCTGATACAGATAGGTCTCGTCCTTGTAGAGGTGATAGACCCCCTTGAAGGACTTGCCGCAGCCGATGGGCCAGGTGATGGGGGCGCACATGATGTTGAGCTCGCGCTCCACCTCGTCCATCACTTCCATCGGATCGCGCACTTCGCGGTCCAGCTTGTTCATGAAGGTGAGGATGGGGGTATCCCGCAGCCGGGTGACTTCCATCAGCTTGCGGGTCCGGTCTTCGACGCCCTTGGCGGCGTCGATGACCATCAGGCAACAATCCACGGCTGTGAGAGTACGGTAGGTATCTTCGGAGAAGTCCTCGTGACCCGGGGTGTCGAGCAGGTTGACCAGGCAGTCGGCATAGGGGAACTGCATCACCGAGGTGGTGATGGAGATGCCGCGCTGCTTCTCCATCTCCATCCAGTCGGATTTGGCGTGCTGGCCCGAGCCACGGCCCTTGACGGTACCGGCGCGCTGGATGGCCTGTCCGAACAGCAGGACCTTTTCGGTGATGGTGGTCTTACCCGCATCCGGGTGCGAGATGATCGCGAAAGTGCGTCTCTTGGAGACTTCACTCAGAAATTCAGCTGACATAATTCGACGTTCTTCTATTGGGCGGCGGCGCGGGCCACCGTGGGAATAAATGCGGGACAGCACCTTGGGGTCAGGGCGCCCATGCATGCAACAACGCCACGCGGGCGGGTCGGGGACCGGCCGGTGGAAACGGGGAGGAGCGTTGCGCTACATGGGTCTGGCCTTGAGTCAAAGCAAAATTGCGCGGCATTATACCCGCGCGAGTGAAAAATACCCAGCCCGGCATCACGGGGGCCCGGGGTCGGCCTCACCGGGCCTTCACCACCCGGTTGCGCCCCGCCAGCTTGGCCTCGTACATGGCCTCGTCGGCCCGGCGCACCAGCTCGCCCAGGTTGTCATCCTCGGGCTTGTACTGGGCGCAGCCGATGCTGATTCGGATGGGATGATCCGCCGGCACCCCCTCGATGGCGAGGCGGGAGACGGCGAGCCGGATCCGCTCCGCCACCTCGGCGGCCTCGTCGAGACGGGTGTCCGGCAGCAGCACCAGAAACTCCTCGCCGCCGTTGCGCCCCACCCTGTCCAGGCTGCGCAACTGCTCCTCGATGCACTGGGCCACGGCGGTGAGCACCCTGTCCCCCACCTGGTGGCCAAGCTGGTCGTTGACCCTCTTGAAGTGATCCACGTCCAGCAGCAGCACGCTCAGTGGCTTGCCCTCCTCCCGCGCCTGGGTGAACCACTTGCGCCCCTTGGCCTGGATCTGGCGCCGGTTGTGGATGCCGGTCAGCTCGTCCGTCATGGCGAGGCGCTGCATCTTGCGGGTGCGGCCGCGCTGGTGCACCACCAGTATGCCCATCACCAGCAGCAGCAGGGTCACCACCAGGTATTGCCAGTAGCGGCGCTCCTGCAGTTGCTTGAGCTTCTCCTCCTGCAACTGCTGCCGGGATCTCAGGGTCTGGTTCTCCAGCTCCTTGCGGGCGAGATCGAACTCGAAGCGCATCTGCAGGGAGCGCTGCTCCCGCAGCCGCAGCTCCAGGGCCTGCCGGGTCTGCACGAAAGTCTTGAGGCTGGCCAGGGCCTCCTGGATGCGGCCCTGGCGCTCCAGCACCCGGGCCCGCACCTCGTGGACCCGGGCGAGGAAGCGCAGATTCTGCTCCCTGGCGAAGATGGGCTCGGCCTCGTCCAGGTGCCGCTGCGCCTCGGCCGGCCTGTCCATGGCGTCCAGGGCGGTGGCCATGATGAGGTGCCAGTGGCCCAGGGTCACGCTGTCGGCCCCCTTCCCTCGCAGCAGCTGGGTCTTGACCTGTTCCAGCTTGGCCATGGCCTGCGCCGTCTTGCCCTGCTTGAGCAAGAGGGTGGCCATCTCGACCCGGCTCCAGGCCAGCATCCCCTCCTGCTGCTGCCCCAGGTAGTAGATCTCGGCCTCCGCCATCAGGGGCAGCGCCTTGTCGTACTCCTCGGTCTCGATATAGAGCAGCCCCTGCTGGCTGTGGATGTCCACCAGATGCTCCCGATCCCCCAGGACCCGGTAGTCGTGCTCCAGCTCCTTGAAGTAGCTCTCGGCCCGCTCATAGAGCCCCATCCTGCGGTAGGCGTTGGCGATCCGGGTCAGCACCTCGCGCCCCTTGCCCTCCAGTCCGAGCCCCTCGTAGCGGCGATGGGCATCGATCAGTTCCATCAGCCCCTCGGCCAGCTCCCCCTGGTAGGCGAACATCTCACCCCGCAGGCTGAGGATGTCGGCCCGCTGGCGCTCATCCCCCAGCCGGCGGGCCAGGGTCAGGGCCGCGTCGTAATCCTGCCTGGCCTCGGCCATGTTGCCGAGCAGCTGCCTGTGGTAACCGCGACAGGCGAGCAGGCCGGCCTCGGTGACCCTGTCCTTGCGTGCCCGGGCCCGGTCCAGCCCCTGATCGGCAAACTGCACGGCGCGCAGGAAGTCGTCATCCCGCTCGCTCGGCTGGGCCCAGCACTGCAGGCGGGCGATGCGTCCCTGCACCTCCTCCGGATACACCTGCTTCTTGTCCGCCAGCACGGCGACGCGGTCGCGAAAGATCCGCTCCGGCAGCCCGCCGTCTTCCAGCTGCTGCAGCTCGCGCAGCAGCTCGGGCTCGGAGAGCCGCGGTGGCTGTGCCAGGGCCGGCGTCATCCCCAGCCACAGCAGCAGGCCACACCCCATCAGGATCTTCATGCAGATTCACTCTCCCCGTTTACCGGCCCGGATGCCGCGCTCACCGCTGTCATCATATTCCCACCGTCTCCGGGCGCACAGCCGCCGGAGGGCGAGAAAATTCCTCATGTCAGACGGGAGCCCCCGCTATCCCCTTCTTTACAGAAGGAAAGTCTGCATCGACTATATAGGCTTTCAAACAGGGAAGGGATGAGGAATGACCTACGAGGAGCTGCGGGAGGCTTACGACAGGTTGTTGCTGGAGAACGAGCGTCTGAAGCGCATCGCCGAGGACGCGCGGGAGAAGCTGGATGCCGCCATGGACGGCACCGGCCTGTGCATCTGGCAGAACCATGTGCCGACCGGCAAGCTCATCATCTTCAACCGGCGCTGGGGATCCATGCTCGGCTATCAGCCCAAGGAACTGTCGGCCCACTTCGACGTCTGGCGCGAACACCTGCATCCGGAGGACAGGGAGCAGGTGCTGCAGGCCTTCTTCGACCATCTGGAGGGCAAGAGCCCGTTTTACCAGGTGATGCACCGGATGATCGCCAAGGACGGCAAGACCACCTGGGTGCTGGACCGCGGCCGGGTGGTGGAGCGGGATGCCCAGGGCAATCCCATCCGGGTGATGGGCACCCACATCGACATCACCCACGAGAAGGAGTACGAGCAGCAGCTCGCCCAGCTCGCCCACCGGGATCCCCTCACCGGCCTGCTCAACCGCACCGCCCTGCACCGTCAGTTCCCCGGGGAGTACCAGGCCATCTGCTTCATCGATCTCGACGACTTCAAGCAGGTCAACGACAACCTGGGCCACCGGGCCGGCGACGAGCTGCTGATCGCCCTCACCCGCCGGCTGCGCGACTGCTGCGAGGAGGGGGTGAAGATAGGCCGGCTCGGCGGCGACGAATTCGTGCTACTGCTGCCCTGGCCGAGCGAGGATCCCCGCACCAGCCACCTGGCCCGCCAGTGCATCGACGCCATCGCCACCCCGTTCGAGCTGCCCAACGGCGAGGCGGCGGTGGGGCTGAGCATGGGGATTGCGGCCATCCGGCCCCAGGACGACTTCAGCACGGCGCTGGCCAGGGCCGATCAGGCCATGTACCGGGTCAAGCGCGCCGGCAAGCGCGGCTTCCACATCGCCCAGCCGAGCGGCCAGCCCCTGCTGGATCAGGAGCAGGTCAACGAACGGGGCCTCTGCCACAGGCCCGGCGTCTGACCCCCAGACAGTGCCGGCCTGCCCCTAGCTGCGCTGCCAGCGCCTGAGCAGGCGTCCGCGCAGGCCGCAATCCAGCAACCAGCTGTTGTCGAACACCCGCAGTATGGCCGTCTTGGCGTGACGGGACATGGCGACGGCGTGGAACCGGGTCTGCTGCGCCCGCCGCCCGTTCATCCGATCGAGCAAGGCGTGGGGCAGGCTCTGGGCGATGAAGTCGGAGACCACCAGCACATCGGCCTTGGCAAACGCCGGCTCCTCCAGCTGGGTCAGGGCCTGCTCCAGACAGGGCACCAGATCGGTGCCGCCGTGGAAACTCATGGAGAGGAAGCGCTCCGCCTTCTCCAGCCCGGTCTCGGCGGTGATCTCCAGGGTCGCCACCTCGGTGGAGAAGAGCATCAGATAGCAGCCCCGCTTCTCGTTCATCGCCACCTTGAGCAGGGCCAGGAAGAGCGCCTTGGCGCACTCCTCCGGGTAGCCCCCCATGGAACCGGACGTATCGACGCAGACGATGAAGGGGCCTCGAGGTTGCACCTCCTGGCCCCCCTGCTCCGGGGAGCGCTGCATCAGGCGCTGCCGTGGCAGCGTGCCCCGAGACTGATAGCTCAGCAGGCGCCGCTCCAGATAGCGGCGATAGAACTCCAGCTCCAGCTCAGGCAGCGCCAGCATCACCGCCTCGCTCGGCAGCAGGCGCATCAGATCGCTGGCCGGGTGCACCCCCACCAGATCGTCAGGCACGTCGTCGCTCTGCACCTCCTCCAGCTCGTGCACCGGCACAGGCGGCAGCGTCCTGGCCTCGCTGCGCTGCTCCCGCTCGCTGCGCCCCAGCAGGGCGGCGATCTCCGCCAGCAGGGGCTCCTGCTGCAACATGCGGGCATATTGCTTGATCAGCACCAGGCTGCGCTTGTGCCAGCTGCCCTGGGCCAGATCCCAGAGGCCGCCCGCGGAGATCTGGTGCGGATCCAGGGCATCGGCCAGGGTCCGGTTCGCCAGCAGCTGATCCTCTATCTCCTGGCGCTGCTTCTCCCGCTCCGCCTCGGCGATCTGCTGCTGCAACTGCAGCAGGCTGCCCACCAGGCTGGAGCGCCACTTCTCGATGAAGAGCTGGCGCAGCCCCTCGGTGGGCTGGGCCAGCATCTGGCGCACTAGGCTGCGGGCATCCCCCGCGAAGGGGCTGTGCTGCTCCAGGGCCTCCAGCAGGGCCGGCAGTCGCCCCACCAGCTCCGGCAGGGGCAGCAGGCGGTGCGCCTGATAGAGCAGGTACTCCTGCTCCAGCGCCACCGGCACCGGCTTGTGGCGCATCTCCTCGCCGAGCTGCTCGCCCCAGCGCTGGATCCGCTTCCTGAGCAGCTTGCCCTGCAGGGGCGAGCGCTTGATGAACTCGGAGATCTTCGGAGTGGAGGCCAGCAGCAGCGCCATCTCCCCCGCCAGCTCCCCCTCGCCGATGAGGAGCCCCAGATCCATCATGCCGATCTCTAGCATGGCCACTCCCTGTGCAGGGGACGCAGGGCGCCATCCCGCAACGGCAGGCGGCTCGTGTTAGGGGTCAGCGCCACGTCGAACACCATCAGGCATCCAGCCTGGGCAGGCGATCCCGCCACTGTTGCAGCTCGGTGCCGAGCCGCTCCAGATCCCGGTTCAGCACGAAGAAGCTGTCCTCCACCTGGCGCAGCCAGTTGTCCCCCACGAACAGATGGGGCTGGTGGCGATCGAACAGGCTGCGCTGCCCCTTGAGGCTCTGCTGCACCCGGACCACCTGGCTCGCCAGCTCCTCCAGCTCCGCCAGCCAGGGGCTCATCACCACCTCGGGGATGGGGGTCCGCTCCACCAGCACCAGGGGCACGGGCTGGCGCTGGATATCCAGCACGTGCAGCCGCAGCTGCTCGTCCAGCACCAGCTCGTAGTGCCCCTCCTTGGGGTTGCCGAGCTGCCAGCCCACCAGGGCCTCCCCGGTGGGGTGCCAGTGGGAGAGCAGGGTGCGATCGAAGGTGAGGGTCTCGGTCAGGCGGTCGGGATCGCTGCCGTCCAGGGGTGCCGGGGTGAGCAGGTGGAAGTGCACCTGCTTGCCGAACGCCCTGGCGTTGGCTAGCGGCAGCTCGGTGCCGCGGGCGCGGCGACCGAACCACTGCTTGCGCTTGACCGCCTTGCTGCCGATGCGCTGGGCGACGGCCCCCTTCAACTGCTTGAACCGCTCGCGCAGGGCCAGCAGTTGCCGGGTCAGCGCCAGCTGCTGGTAGCCGTAGAGGCGGGAAAACTCGCCGATCATCTCCAGCAGCGCGGTGCGGGAGGCCTCGTCGTGCCAGAGGCAATCCTTGAACAGCAGCAGATCCAGCGGGGCCACCTCGTCGCGGCCGTTGAAGAAGGCGCTAGCCTTGATGAGCCTGACGGCCTTCTTCCAGCGCCGATCCGAGACATAGCAGCCGTGCCCGAGCTGGCTGTCGAGCTGCTGGCGCAACTGGTAGATGAGCTCGAAACAGGCATCGGGCAGGCGCACCTGCTCTATCTGCTCCTGCCAGGCGGCGTACTCCTCCCCCCGGATCTGCACCGAGGGGGTCAGGTTCTGGTGGGACTGGCCATCGCTCGCCAGCATGGCCTGGAAGTTGGATTTCTCCTGCACCCTGTCCATCCAGACCCGCACCAGCATGCGGTCGTAGAGCGCCTCCAGCCCGCTGTCCGGGGCCGGCAGCTCGTTGGAGGCGGTGACCAGCAGCCGCATGGGGATGGGGTGCTGGCTGTCGCCGTTGCGAAACTGCCGCTCGTTGATGGCGGTGAGCAGGGTGTTGAGGATGGCCGGGCCCGCCTTCCAGATCTCGTCGAGGAAGACCACCTCGGCCTCCGGCAGGTAGCCGGCGGTGAGCCGTAGATACTTGCCGTCCTCCTTGAGCGCCTGGATGGAGAGGGGGCCGAACACCTCCTCCGGCGTGCTGAAGCGGGTCATCAGGTATTCGAAGTGACGGGCATCGTGAAACGCCAGCTTGAGCCGGCGGGCGATCAGGCTCTTGGCGATGCCCGGGGGGCCCAGCAGGAAGACGCTCTCGCCGCACAGGGCCGCCAGCAGGCCGAGCCGCAGGGCGTCCTGGCGCTCATACAGCCCCTCCCCGAGGGCGGCCAGGAGCCGTGGCAGGCGCTCATGGATGGGGGTGGCACGAACAGTATTCTGGGCTAAAGGCGGCATAGGCACAGTTCCGAAGCTGGTATGGTCATAGGGATTCGGGGTCCGGCCTCTGGCCCCCTCCCGTCGTCATTGTCTCGCATCTCTGCCCCCGGCCGGCGTTCATCCGCCATCGCCGCACGGCGAAAAGGCAACGTCCGGGGTGCAGCAAAACCCGCGAGAGTGTACTCTGCGCATCAGAATTTACCCCAACGCAGATCAAGAGTGAGCCTTCGCCATGCAAGATCCCCTGCTGGACCCGCTGCGCCAGCGCATTCTGGCCCGGATGGGCATCACCCTCTGGCAACAGAGAGGCCAGGCCCTGCCGGGCCAGGCGGCAGGGGCGACGCCGGTGACGGCTGAACGCCCGGCGCAGGATGCGAAGAACGGGCATCCGGCCCCCTCGCTGCCGACCGGCAGGCTGTGGCTGCAGGCCGACACCCTGCCCGCCCCCGCCCTGCTCGGGGATCTCTGCCAGTGGCTCGGCATCGGCACGGACGAGGTCTCCCTGCTGGCCAGGATCCCCGAGCTGCCAGAGGGGACACCGCCGCCCCTGATCTGGCTGACGGCCCCGGATGCCCGCTGGCCCGACGCCCTGGTCTGCCCGCTCAAGCCCGGCGGGGCGCACAAGCGCGCCCTGTGGCAGCAGTGCCGGCACCGCCAGCCCGGTTGAACCGGGCTCCCTGACGCAACGACCATGGCACGGCCATGGCCTCCCTCGCAAGCCCGAATCCCGCCCGGAGTCACCATGTCTGACCTTTTGCCCCTCTTCCGCCCCCTGCTCGAATCCGATTTCGAGGCCATCTACCCCATAGAGCAGGCCGCCCACCAGGAGCCCTGGAGCCGGGCCAACCTGCTCTCCTGCTTCGGGCCACGCTATCTCAACGGCCTGATGCTGGTGGGTGAGCGCCCCGCCGGTTTCTACATCTCGGATCTGGTGGCCGGGGACAGCTCCCTGATGAACCTCTGCGTGCACCCCGATTTTCAGGGCAAGGGGCTGGGGCGGGCGCTGCTCAAGGAGTACCTGGCTCGCAGCAAGGTCGGCGGGGCCGAGGCCTGGTTTCTCGAGGTCAGGGCCGGCAACCGCACCGCCATCAACCTCTACGAGAGCGAGGGGTTTGCCGAGTATTGCCGCCGCGCCGACTACTACGGCACCGGCCAGGATCGGGAGGACGCTGTGCTGATGTCCCGCCTGTTCGACTTCGGCTGATCCCAGGCCGCTCGGCTCAGGCTAACAGGCCGCCCGCAACAGAGCCGCCCGTAACAGACAAGGGGCATGCCGCCCCCTTGTCGTTTCTATCCTCATCCCGACTCCCACTCGCCCTCAGGGCAGGGGGGCATTGTCGATGGCGGGATCCTCCAGGCTCAGGGTCACCCTCAGCACGGCCTCGAAGGCGGCGCCCGAGATCGGCATGAAGAAGCCGCGGCCATAGGTAACCCCGGGCATCCAGATCTCCTCGGTATCCGGCACGACCCTGATGGGGCGCAGGGGTTCCCCCGGTCGCTGGACATAGATGCCTGGGGCCGTCGCCACCCTGGGGAAGCGGCGCAGAATATGCTCGCTGCCATCCCCCGCATCCGGGTTGAGCCGCACCTTGGCCAGCCCCGCCAGGGCGGACTCCATCTCGGGGGCACGCCACATCCTGTTGTCGAGCGCCTTGCAGCGCCGGCACTTGGCGCGCTCGATCACATAGAGCAGGGGATATCCCTCCTTCAGTGCCAGCCGCTGCGCCTGCTCGTACCCCTCGGCGCCACTCAGCCAGGGATTCTCCTGCCCCGCAGTTCCGCCCAACGCAAACCAGAGGGCACCGGCCCCCGCCAGCAGCAGCAAGGCGCCGGTCAACAGACTCTTGATCCCGATATTCATGGCTCTACTCCCTGAATGAATCCGACCCTTGCCCTTATCATGCCTGACTCTCCCCAAGTTGACGACTTTGTGATCCAGGACAAATGGCGAACACTTGTAAGCCGTAATCTTAGAGTTTAAACTCCAGCCCCGATTTTGGTGCCCCTGCGGGCGCACAACTGTTACTTGAGGATGAGTGAGATGTCGCAGTTTCATCTGGTTAGAGTGATGCGTGAGCGTATTGCCCGCCTTGGCAACAAGGCCGCCCTGCGCGTCCAGCAGGATGGCCAGTGGCGCGCCATCGGCTGGCGCACCCTGGGTCAGGCCATGGATTATTGCGCCCAGGGGCTGATCCGCGCCGGCCACCAGTCCGGCGAGATGGTCGGCATCTACGCCCGCAACATGCCGGAGTGGACCCAGGCCGATCTCGGCATCCTGGCCGCCCGTGGCGTCAGCGTGCCCATCTACCCCACCAGCACCCTCGATCAGCTGCGCTACATCGTCAAGGATGCCGGCATCAGGATGCTGTTCGTGGGGGAACAGCCCCAGTTCGATCAGGCGCTGCAGCTCATCGACAGCGGCGAGATCCGCCATATCGTCGCCCTGGACGGCACCGTCGATCTGCGCGGCTGCGCCGCTGCCAGCCACTTCCAGACCTTCCTCGCCTCCGGCAACCACCCACCCAGCGAGCAGGTGCTGCGCGAGCGCGAGCGCCACTACCGCATGGACGACCTGCTGACCCTGATCTACACCTCGGGCACCACGGGCGAACCCAAGGGGGTCATGCTCGACTTCGCCAACATGGCCGCCTGCTTCGAGATGCATGACGCTCGCCTCGACCTCAGCGAGCAGGATGTCTCCCTCTGCATGCTGCCGCTCAGCCACGTGTTCGAGCGCGCCTGGAGCTACTACGTGCTCTACTGCGGCGCCGAGAACGTCTACATTCGCGACCCGCAGAAGGTGATGGATGTCATCGGCGAGGTGAAGCCCACCGTGATGTGCGCCGTGCCCCGCCTCTACGAGAAGGCCTACGCCATGATCCAGGCCAAGGTCGCCCAGGCCCCTCGCCTGCGCCGCGCCCTGTTCGGCTGGGCCACCCGGGTGGGCAAGCAGATGGTCGCCACCCGTCAGGCGGGCAAGTCCACCTCTCCCCTGCTCTATGGCCAGCTCTGGCTCGCCGAGCGCCTGGTGTTTCGCAAGCTGCGCGCCCGCTTCGGCGGCCGTACCCGCTTCCTGCCGGTGGCGGGCGCTCGCCTCGCGGACGAGGTGAACCTCTTCTTCCAGGCCATGGGGCTCAACCTCAAGTACGGCTACGGCATGACCGAGACCACCGCCACCGTCTGCTGCTACGAGGACACCCGGTTCAGGCTGGGCTCCATCGGCACGGCGCTCAGCGGCATCGAGGTGAAGCTCGGCGAGAACAACGAACTGCTGGTGCGCGCCCCCACCGTGATGCGCGGTTACTACAACAAGCCGGAGGCCACCGCCGAGGTGATGACCGAGGATGGCTTCCTGCGCACCGGCGATGCGGGCGAGCTGGATGGCGAGGGCAACATCTACTTCATCGAGCGCTTGAAGGAGCTGATGAAGACCTCCAACGGCAAGTACGTGGCCCCCCAGCTGGTGGAAGGGACCCTGGGCAAGGATCGCTTCATCGAGCAGATCGCCATCGTCGCCGATGCCCGCCACTTCGTGTCGGCGCTCATCGTCCCCTGCTTCGAGTCCCTGGAGGAGTACGCCCGCTCCATCAACCTGCAGTACCAGTGCAAGACCGAGCTGCTGCGCCACTCCCGGGTAATGGAGTTCTTCGAGGCTCGCATCCAGGATCTGCAAAAGGAGCTGGCAAAGTTCGAGCAGGTGAAGAAGTTCACCCTGCTGCCGAGCGCCTTCTCCATGGAGCTCGGGGAAATCACCCCCACCATGAAGCTGCGCCGCAAGATCATCGAGGCCAAGTACCAGCGCGAGATAGAAGCCATGTACAGCCACGTCTGACCGACGGGCCAGACATGAAAAAGCCGCTCATGGAGCGGCTTTTTGCTGGGCATCTGCCCCTTATGGCAGCTTGACCAGGGGTTGCTCGCGCAGCTCGGTGGCCCGACCGGCCTGGATCTTCTCCACCTGGGCCAGGGCCTGCTTCACCTCGTCGGCATTTTGCAGCAGGCGATAGGTCAGATCGAAGGTCTTGGTCTCCCCCGGCTGGATCTTGGGGACCAGCCCCAGCGGGCGCTGGTACTTGGTGCTGTAGGCATAGCTGGTGCCGGGCTCGATGCCGGTCACATAGCCCTGGGCCCTGGTGTCTGTGTTCTTCCACAGGGTCAGCACCGGCAACTGCCTGGTGTTGTAGCCCACCGCCACCCCGGCGTTGCCGGCCTTGTTGTTCAGCACCGCCAGGGTGTTGCCGTCGGCATCGCCGTAGGGCACCAGGTTGAACACTATCTCGTCGAAGCCCTTGGTGGGCCCCAGGTAGGTTTGCCAGCTCTTGAGCCCGGCCTTGGCGTAGTCGTTGAACGGGGAGATCTGCTTCACCGGGGTGCTGACGCGCGCGCCCTCCTCCAGGATGGGGGCCCCGAAGTTGCCGTGGTAGATGATCTGGTACTCGTTCTCGTAGTCGGCGTGGTTGGTCAGCTTGTCCTGTAGGGCAAACTCCCCCTGACCGGGCACTACGCTCAGCTGGGTCCAGGTGACCAGCTCGCTCATCTTGAAGGTGCGCTCGTCCACCCGGCCCCGCACGTGGATGGCGTAGGGCGGCTCTTCGTCCACGGTCACGCTGACCACGGAGGCAGGAATGTTCTGCACCCGACCGTGCAGGCTCTTGAGGCGGCCGTCGTCATCCACCCCGGGGTGACCCGTCCACTCGTAGCCGCAGCGCACCAGCATCTCGTTGAAGCCGTCGAGCCAGCCGAGCCCGCCACGGCTCTCCAGATCGATGAAGGCCGGGTTGACCACCTCCTTGACCGGTGAATCCCAGCCGAGGCGCAGATCCGCCGCCTTGACCTCCTGGATCCCCATGCCGCGGGTCGGCACCAGGGTGATCTTCATGACGCCGTTGTCGACGATGAGCAGATCCACCCCCTCCTGGCGGCCGCCGTGTAGGCGCTTCTTCTCGATGGTGAAGGGAACCGGGCTCTTGATGCCGAGCTTCTCGCTGGTGATCTTCCAGTCGCCCACATCCAGCCCCTGCTGGGAATCGGTCAGCAGGAATTCGGCGGCATGACCCGCGGTGGTACCCAGGGCGAGCAGCACGGAAAGGGAGAGTTTCTTCAACATGGATGTATCCTCGTGTCTCTTGTTTTTGTGAAGCTGAATCGTTTCAGTGATCGAGAAACTAGGCGGCCGACGTGCCGGACTCAAGAGACAAAAGGGGGAAATGTGAGCCGATTGACAATAAAAGCGCCCCCTACCCTGCTGAAGTGAAGGCTGACTCACAGTTATGCGGAGGGAAAACCAGGCACGCCGGCGGGGAGCCGAGAGGGGCCGCTCCCTCTCACTCCGCCGGCATCAGATTCACGACAGCGCCAGCGCTACGGCGGCCTCGGCGTGGATGGCGGTGGTGTCGTAGAGCGGCACGGCGGCCTGGCACGCCCCCACCAGCAGGGCGATCTCGGTGCAACCCAGGATCACCGCCTGGGCACCGGCCTCGGCCAGCCCGGCGATGATGGCCAGATACTCGGCCTGCGACGACTCGCGAATGTCGCCGAGGCAGAGTTCGTCATAGATGATGCGGTGCACCCGCTCCCGTGCAGCGTCACCAGGCACCAGCACCTCCAGCCCGAACCGCTCCTGGAGCCGCCCCTTGTAGAAATCCTGCTCCATGGTGAAGCGGGTGCCGAGCAGGCCGACCCGGGTCACCCCGTCTGCCAGCAGGCGGCGCGCCGTGGCATCGGCGATGTGGAGC
Source organism: Aeromonas sp. R7-4 (assembly GCF_040908055.1). Classification (NCBI taxonomy): domain Bacteria; kingdom Pseudomonadati; phylum Pseudomonadota; class Gammaproteobacteria; order Aeromonadales; family Aeromonadaceae; genus Aeromonas; species Aeromonas sp. R7-4. The sequence continues at coordinate 31,938 of NZ_JBFODA010000043.1, read as the reverse complement.
AGGGGGATGTCGATGGCGGCCTCGATCTCCGGCGCCACCTTGTGCATGGTGTTGGTGCCGATCAGCAGGAAATCGGCGCCACCGGCCTGGACGGCCCTGGCCTCGGCCGCCAGCAGGCGGGCGGTGGCGGGCCAGTCGCCGGCGTGCTGCAACCGCTCAATCTCGGCGAAGTCGACGCTGCTCAGCAGTACCCGCGCCGAGTGCAGGCCGCCGAGCCGCTCGCGCACGCCCCGGTTGAGGGCCTGGTAATAGCTGACGGTGGACTCCCAGCTCATGCCACCCAGCAGACCGATACATTTCATGGCACCTCCTTGCCAGCTCAGGTGAAACAAAAAAGGCCCCGAAGGGCCAACAAGACAGCCGGTAAAGGCTCAGGCCTATGCCTAAACCCAGATCATCAGCACGCAGGCCGCGGTGGCGAACCCCATGCCCAGATTGAAGCGACGCCAGCCCCTGGCGGTGCGGATGAGGCGGCGCACCTGGGCACCGAACAGCACCCAGAAGGCCCCGGTATAGAGGCCGGTCACGAAGAAGATGCCGAGCACCCAGCCGGCGGACGGCCAGTAAGCCTCCCCCGCCAGGGTGAAGCCACTGATGGCGGAGAGCGCCATCATCCAGGCCTTGGGGTTGAGCAGTTGCAGCATGGCCCCCTGATGGGCCGGGATCAGCGGCCGGTTTCCCTCCGCCGGACCGCTGGCATTGGCCACCTTCCAGGCCAGCCAGAGCAGGTAGGCCGAGCCGACGAGCTTGAGCCCGTCGTGCAGCAGCGGCACCTTCTCGAACACCACCCCGAGCCCCAGGGCCATGGCCAGGATCATCAGGTTGATGCCCCCCACCACCCCCACCAGCAGGGGAACGGAGCGGCGAAAACCCTGGGCGGCCCCGGCGCTGGTCAGCAGCATGTTGTTGGGGCCCGGCGTGCCACAGGTGATGAGGGCAAAGCCCGCCAGGGGGAGCAACCAGTTCAGATCCATCTCAACCTCGTTCGGATACGGCAAGCCTCCTAATATGCAGAGCCGGCGCCAGGACGACAAGGCCGGCAATGCATTTTCTTTGCATGAATAATCAGGCGGCCATTAATACCAGAGCATCACCACGCACAGGGCGGTGAGCGCCCCCAGGCTGCCATTGAGGCGGCGCCACCCCTTGTCCGAGTTGATCCAGCGGCTGAGCTGATGGCCGAACAGCACCCAGGCGAAGCAGACCGGCAGCCCCGCCATGGGGAAGACGGACATGATGCCCCACAGGCTCGGCCAGTAGTCGCTCCCCGGCAGGCTGAACAGGCTGATGGCGGAGATCCCCATCATCCACGCCTTGGGATTGAGGAACTGGAAGCCCAGCCCCTCCAGCAGGGTCAGGGGGCGGGCACGGCTGGCGGGATCCCCGGGGGCACCGGCCACCGCGATGCGCCAGGCCAGCCACAGCAGATAGAGGCTGCCCAGCACCTGCAGGCTCAGCTTGAGCAGGGGCCAGCGTTCGAACAGCGGATAGAAGCCCAGCGCCAGCACCAGTTGCAGCACGGGCTGGCCCACCGTCACCCCGATCAGGTGTGGCAGGGTGCGACGCACCCCGAAGTTGGCGCCGGACGCCGTCAACATGAGATTGTTGGGGCCCGGGGTGCCGCAGGTGAGCAGGGCAAAGCCAAACAGGGTGGCATACCATTCGATGGTCATGGGGAGACTCCTTTCTTGCCACATTGTATCGATACAATGTGAGTTTTCCGGTTGTTCAAAGGTTGATATTCACGCTATATTGCGGACAAACTTGGATCAATGGATTTATTGTCACCATGACAATCTGGACGCCCGACCTCAGCCTCTTCGAGGGGCCCCTCTATCTCAAGCTGGTCAAGGCCATCGAGCAGGCCATCGCCTGTGGTGCCCTGCCCCCCGAGACCCGGCTGCCGACCCACAGGGCCCTGGCAGACCGGCTGGGGGTGACGGTGGGCACAGTCACCCGCGCCTACGCCGAGGCCGAGCGGCGCGGCCTGCTGGCGGCCAGGGTGGGGCATGGCACCTGGGTCAGGGGGGCGACGGATCCCGCCAACGAGTGGGTGATCCGCAACGAGGACAATCACCGCATCGAGCTGTGGCAGAACCTGCCGGTCCAGCTGGACAGGGGGGCCATCATCAGGCCCCTGCTCACCGAACTGGCACAGGGGGATCTCAACGGTCTGCTCGGCTACGACAAGGAGGCGGGGCGCGCCTCGCAGCGCCAGCTGTTCGTCGACTGGCTAGCCGAGCAGGGCATAGAGGGCAGCGAGGATCGCCTGCTGTTCAGCCACGGCGCCCAGCACGGCATCCTGCTGGCCCTGCTGGCCACCGGCTGCGTGGGGGAGACCCTGCTGTGCGAGGGGCTGAGCTATCCCGGCATGCTGGGCAACGCGCGCCAGCTCAAGAACCAGGTAGTGGGGCTGGCGATGGACGAGGAGGGGCTGCTGCCCGAGGCGCTGGAGGCGGCCTGCCGCACCCGCCGGGCCAAGCTGCTCTACCTCACCCCCACCCTGCAGAACCCCACCACGGCCACCATGAGCCTGGCGCGGCGCGAGGCCATCATCGCCATCGCCCGCCGCCACGATCTGTTGATCGTCGAGGATGACGTCAACGGCCTGCTGCCCGAGAGCGCACTCCCGCCCCTGGTCAACCTGGCGCCGGAGCGGGTCATCTACCTGGGCAGCCTGGCCAAGATCGCCTGCGGCGGCCTGCGGGTCGGCTTCGTCTTGGCGCCGCCAGCCCTTCGCAACGGCTTCGCCCAGGCGATGCGACTGTCGAGCTGGATGGTGAGTCCGCTGCTCATCGAGCTGGCCTGCAAGCTGGTGAGCCAGCGCCAGATCATGCCGCTCATCGAGCAGCAGAGACGGATCCTGGCGCGTCGGGGGGAGCTCTTGCGCCACCTGCTGCCGGGCGCCCGCTGGCAGCCGGGCTCCATGCACGCCTGGCTGCCGCTGCCCGAGCCCTGGCGTAGCCAGGAGTTCGCGGAGGCGGCCAACGCCCTTGACGTCGGGGTCGCGAGCGGGGAACACTTCGCAGCCGGCCAGTTTGCCGCCCCGCAAGGGGTGCGTCTGAGCCTGAGCCAGCCCGCCACCGACGCCCGCGTCGCCGAGGGGCTGGAGCGACTCGCCGGCCTGCTGCGCGCCGCGCCGCCCACCAATCCCCTGTTATAGTCATCGGCCCAGGCCCCCAAGGAGCTCCCATGTCTGCCGTCCGTCCCGCCCTGCTGCTCTCGACCCTGCTGCTGGGAGGCTGTGCCTCTCCCGCCCATCAACAGCTGGGTGCAGCCCTGAGCGGGCTGGAGGGGGAGCTGACGCGGCTGGAAGAGGAGCTGGCGGCCATGAACGGGCTTCACTACCAGAAGGCCATAGATGCGCCTGTGACCCTGCGCCGCCACCTCAGGTCCCCCGCCCCGACGGCGGAAGGGCTGGTGCCCGTGCAGAGCCGGCTGCAGGACGGCCCCCTGCTGCGCTACGACTACCGCCTGCCGGCCGGCATGGCCAGCCTGCCCACCGACAACCCCTGCCTGCGCTATGAATTCGAGCTGCGCCGGCTCGGGCGACTGGGCCAGCTCGAGCTCGTCTGGCTGGGGGAGGGTCACCGGGACAGCCGCCTCATCCGGCAGGCCGACTGCCCCTTCTCGGCCAAGGGCCCGGGCCTGCAGTAAGATCGACCCGCCGATCCAGCTGGGGGATTGACCCCGGCCTCCGCCCGGACGACAGTGGAGCCAGACCGGTGAACCATTGGCTCGGGCACCCCGCCCCCGAACCGGCGAAGGAGCGTCAAGGATGCAGATCCTCCTGATCGAAGACGATGCCATGATGATCTCGGCCCTCACTCAGGGGCTGAGCGACCAGGGGATGGCCCCCTCCAGACTGCACCATTGCAAAGAGATCTCGGCCCTGCCCGCCCTGCTGCGTCAGCAGTCGTTCGATGCCATTCTCTGTCGCCAGTATCACCATCAGGCCCGCGAAGGGGTTCGCCTGCTGCAGGAGGCCCACCACCTGGGGCTGCTCGCGCCGGGTTGCGTGCTCCTGCTGCTGGATCACGACGAGGAGACGGGCCAGTACCCGCCCTCCGACCTCTATTTCCCGCTGCGCCTGGCCGTCCCCTTCACCACGGAGCAGCTGGCGCACAGCCTGCAAGCGCTGCTGGTACTGACCGCGGTGACGCGCCCCCTGGCCACGCCCATGGCTCTCAGGGAGTGGCGCAGCGCCTGCGCCCAGTGCGAGGATCTGCTCTACCGGCACGCCAGGAACAAGGCACTGGGGCCCCAGATGGACAGGGTCAAGGGCTACATGCTGCTGCAGGCCGGGGAGCTCGTCCAGGCGACCCAGCACTACGCCATGTGCACCACGGAACACGACGCCTGGTGGCCACGCACCGGGTTGATCCACGCCCTGCTCGGGCTGGACCGGGTGGAGAGTGCCCACAAGGATCTGGACCGCAACCAGGCACGGTTGCCCCCCGTCATTCATCAGGAGCTCACCCTCGCCTGCCTGCTGCATCAGGGGCAGTGGGAACCGGCCTGGGCCCTGTTGTCAGGCTTGCTGCAACGCTGCCCCTGGCAACCTGAATGGCGCCAGACGGCCATTCTGCTGGCCCTGCTGCGAAGAGACGAAGCCCAGGTACTGGCCCAGGCCACCGCCGTCGGCCTGCGCTTCTTCCCCAGGCAGAAGTTTCATCAGTCCATCGAGCACTGCGTTCTGGATGCCACCCTGGCGGTGCTCTGGCATCCCCCGGTCGAGGCCAGGGTCCATGGGCTGCAGCAGGCCCTCGAGGATCTCGGCCGGCAGGCGGTCACCCTGAGGGCCCACGAGGAGGCCCTGATGCGCGCCCTGATGCTGGCGCTGGACTACCGCTTCGACGACGCCCTGATGCTGCTGGCCAAGCATCCACCGGAGGCGGCGCGGGACAACCACCTCAACCAGCTGCTCGGCTTTGCCGTGAGCCAGTTCTGCGGTCTGCCCCAGCATGCCCAGCGTTACCTGGCCCGGCTCGGCCAGTATCGGGGCCCGGTGGCGCAGAGCCCGCAGCTGCAGCGGCTGATCCAGCGGGTGGTCGGCGATCTCCAGGGCCAGCTGGAACTGCGCGAGCAGCGCCTGAGCCAGCTGCGCCAGGAGCGGCAGCGGGCGCTGACCGCGGGCCAGCACCAGCTCGCCGTGCAGTGCGCGCTGACGCTGCAGGAGACATTTCCGGCCCAGGCGGGGGATGCCTGGCAGTTGCTGACGCTGCTGACCCACTGCTGGCCGACCGGCATGGCCGCCCCGGCGGTGGCGCAGCTGGTGGACAGGCTGGAGCGGCGCCTCGACCACAGTGCCGCCTTCCAGGGACAGCATGCCGAGGCCTACCGGGAGACGCTGCGGCGGATCAGAAGCCACCTGGCTCCCAGGTTGCCGCCACTCCCAGCCCAATAGGGGCGGCCCAAGCCGCCCCGGCAGGCGGGTCAGAACAGGCCCCGCACCAGGATCCCCGCGATCAGCAGCGGCGCCACCAGCCGCCAGCACCAGAGCAGGCAGCGGCGCATCAGCGGCGAGAGATCCGCCGGTACCATGCTGTCGCCGAGCCGCCATCCCAGCAGCAGGGTCAGCACCAGGCCGAACAGGGGCATCATCAGGTTGGAGGTGAGGTAGTCCAGCAGATCGAACAGGGTCTTGCCAAACAGGGTGTACTCGGCCCAGGGGCCGAACGACAGGCTCACCGGGATACCGCAGGCCATGATGAGCAGGGTCAGCACCCGGCAGGCACTGCGGCGCGACCAGCCCCACTCCTCGGTGGTAAAGCGCACCAGGTGCTCCAGCATGGAGATGGAGGAGGAGAGCGCCGCCACCAGCAGCAGCAGGAAGAAGACCACGGCCAGCACCTGGCCGAACGGCAGGTGATGGAACACCGCCGGCATGGTCATGAAGGTGAGCCCAGGCCCGGCGGTCGGGTCAATCCCCGTGGACGCCAGCACCGGGAAGATCATCAGCCCCGCCAGCACCGAGATCAGGCTCGCCAGGGTCACCACCCAGACCCCGGAGCGCAGCGCACCGTCGCTATTGGGCAGATAGGCGCCATAGGTGGTGTGGACCCCCAGGCCGATGGAGAGGGAGAAGAACGCCAGCCCCAGGGCGTCCAGCACCCCCTGTCCGGTCAGCATGGAGAAGTCCGGCAACAGGAACTGGCGCACCCCGGCCAGGGAGCCCGGCATGGAGAGCCCGGTCACCACCAGCAGCAGCATCATCACGAACAGGGCCGGCATCATCCAGCGCAGCGCCCGCTCCACCCCCTGCTGCAACCCGCCCTGCACGAACCACCAGGTGAGCCCGGCGAAGACGAGATGGGTGAGGACAGGCCAGAGGGGGTCGCTCACATAGCCGTTGAACAGGGCGGTGAGGGCGCTCCCCTCGCCGAGGTTCAGCTCACCGCCGAGGGCCAGGGCCGCATAGCCCACGGTCCAGCCCCCCACCACGCTGTAAAAGCTGTAGATGAAGAAACCGCACAGGATCCCCATGTAGCCCATCCAGCGCCAGTTCGGCCCCACCAGCCTGTGGAAGGCACCGAGCACGCCGCGCTGGCTGCGGCTGCCGAGCAGGGTCTCTCCCACCAGCACCGCCACTCCCAGGGTGAAGCTGAACAGCAGAAACACCAGCAGGAAGGCACCGCCGCCATTGGTGGCGGTCACATAGGGAAACTTCCAGATGGCACCAAGGCCGATGGCCGAGCCGGCGGCTGCCAGCACATGACCGAGACGGGAAGACCACTGAACCTGGCTCATACAACCTCCGGGCAAGACAACATCAGATCGATACTCCATGGCTGGACGCGCGCGGCGTCGCAATAAAAAAGGCCGCCTGGTGGCGACCTTTGCAATGAACTGTCAGACAAACGGCACGTGCAAGGTCACCTCTCTTGCGAGCGGAAAAATCGGCCAAAGAGGGCGATGAGGGGTGACATGAAACGGCGTCGCCTGCACGGGGAAAAGGGGCCACAGCCTAAACCATGGCAAGATAAGTTGACAGACACTAGTCATGAATACCCTCCAAAACAGAATATAACCAAACAAAAACACGCATCTGCGGATAAATATTTCGAATTGTTGGATATTACAGGTTTTGATGCAGAGTCAATCCTGCCGACTCCACATCGGGGTCCGTGGCGGACCTGAGGACCCACCCGCCCCGGCCTACACCAGGCCCCGCACCAGGATGCCGCCGATGAGCAGGGGTGCCAGCCAGCGCCAGCAGCCCATCAGCAGGGTGCGCCAGTGCGGCGCCAGTCCGACGGGCAGCGCCCGGCGACCGAGCTGCCAGCCCAGCAGCAGGGTGAGGGCCAGACCGAACAGGGGCATCATCAGGTTGGAGGTGACAAAATCCAGCAGCTCGAAGATGTTCTTGCCAAACAGGGTGATGCTCGCCCAGGGGCCGAACGACAGGCTGACCGGGATGCCTCCCGCCATCACCAGGGCGGTGATGAGGTTGCACGCCGCACGCCGCGACCAGCCCAGGCTCTCGCACAGGAAACATTGCAGATGCTCCAGCAGGGAGATGGAAGACGACAGCGCCGCCACCACCAGCAGGGCGAAGAACACCACCGCCAGCCCCTGGCCGAACGGCAGCTGCTGGAACACCGCCGGCATGGTCATGAAGGTGAGACCCGGGCCGGAGGCGGGATCGATGCCGGTCGCCGCCAGCACGGGGAAGATCATCAGCCCCGCCAGCACGGCGATGAGGCTTGCCAGCAACACCACCCAGAGGCTGGAGCGGCCCACCCCCTCGCTGGAGACCAGGTAGGCGCCATAGGTGGTGTGGATGCCCAGGCCGATGGAGAGGGAGAAGAAGGCCAACCCCAGGGCGTCCAGCACACCGGACATGCCGAGCTTGCTGAAGTCCGGCATCAGGAAGTGGCGCACCCCGGCCATGGCGCCCGGCAGGGTCAGCCCGAAGGCCACCAGCAGCAGGATCATGATGAAGAGTGCCGGCATCATCCAGCGCAGGGTGCGCTCCACCCCCTGCTGCACGCCTCCTTGCACGAACCACCAGGTGAGGCCGGCGAACAGCAGGTGGGTCAGCACCGGCCAGAGCGGATCGCCGACGTAGTCGTTGAAACGGGCGGTGAGCGCCGCCCCGTCGCCGTGCTGCAGACTGCCCGCCAGGGCCATGCCGGTGTAGCCCAGGGTCCAGCCCCCCACCACGCTGTAGAAGCTGTAGATGAGCAGGCTGCACAAGAGCCCCATGGCGCCGACCCAGCGCCAGCGTCTGCCCATCAACTCACCGAAGGCTCCCACCACCCCGCGCCGGGTCAGGCTGCCGATCAGGGTCTCCCCCATCAGCACCGCCACCCCCAGGGTGAAGCTGAACAGCAGAAACACCAGCAGGAAGGCGCCGCCGCCGTTGGCGGCGGTCACATAGGGGAACTTCCAGATGGCGCCGAGACCGACCGCGGAACCCGCGGCGGCTAGGATGTAACCGAGCCGGGATGACCATTGGGACTGCTTCATGGGAACTCCAAACGAGGGGCCCGCCCACGGGGCCCGAAAGGCGCTCAGATTACCCCTTGGGCTCCGCAATCACTCGTCGTATATCCGGCATAAAACCACTTTATTGGCAGCATTCACTAATAATATTCGAATTACCACACAATAGTGCTAATAAAGAAAAACCGGAGCGGGTATGCTCCGGTTTGTTGTCTGCCTGGGTCTGGCGGGACTAGATGACCCCCAGCTCCCGCAGCCGCTCCATCAGATAGCTGTGGGCGGTGTGGCGCTCGGAGAGCACCACGTCCGGGCGCGGGTGCAGGAAGAGCGGCAAGGAGATGCGGGACTTGGCGGCGCTGCCGCCGGTCGGGTTGATGACGCGGTGGGTGGTGGAGGGGTAGTAGCCGCGGGAGGCCTCCTGCAGCATGTCACCTATGTTGATGATCAGGGTGCCGAAGTCGCAGGGCACGTCCATCCACTCCCCGTCCGAGCCCTTCACCTGCAGGCCCGGCTCGTTGGCGGCGGGCAGTATGGTCAGCAGGTTGATGTCCTCGTGGGCGGCGGCGCGGATGGCCCCCGGTTCCTCGGTGCCATCGAAGGGCGGGTAGTGCAGCACTCGCAGCAGGGTCTTCTGGCTCTCTTCGATCATGGAGGAGAGCGGGCAGCTGTAGCGGGCAGCGATGTCGCTCGGGGTGTATTGCTCCACCCAGCCCAGCAGCTCGGCGGCGAGATCGTTGGCGAGGCGGTAGTACTCCATCGCCTGCGCTTTCAGCTCGGCCGGCATCTGACCCCAGGGGTAGATGTGGAAGTACTCCTTGATGTCCTTCTGGCTGTGGCCCTTGGCGACTTCGGAGACAGACGGCGGGAAGTAGCCGTCCTGGGTCTCGCGATTGAACAGGAAGTCGTGCTTCTGCTCGCTCAGGAAGAAGCGGTACCAGTTCTCATAGATGGACTGCACCAGCTCTTTCGGGATGGGGTGATGGGTCAGCACCCCGAAGCCGGTGGTGCGCAGGGACTCGGTGAAGCGCTCGGCCGCATCGGGGGAGCGATAATCGACGGTCAGGACTTTCATTGTTTTTTTGTTACGTGCCAGTTAAAAGTAGGCGCAGTTTACCCTGCCTCCCCCGGCATGAAAAGGCTGCCGGAAGCCCGTCTGCAACGGCTTGAAAATACTGATAAAAACATCATGACGCAGGCACCTCGCCCGGTGCTTGTCCAGGGCAGGCCTCCTCTTCTAGAATGCCCCTCCATCTTCCCTGTCGGAGCCCCTTCATGTTCCCCAAGATCCTGCTGTTGACCCTCCCCTTGCTGCTCGCCGGGTGCAGTTCCCTGTCTGAGGAGGAGTGCCGCGCCATGAGCTGGTACAACCTGGGTTATCAGGACGGGGAGCAGGGCAAGACCCGGACCGCCACCCGTGACTACAAGCAGACCTGCGGTGAGTACGGTCTCAGGGTGGACGAAGACGAGTGGCAGCGGGGCTACGCCAAGGGGCTGGAACTCTACTGCATTCCCGAGCTTGCCTACAGCAAGGGACGGGAGGGGCACGAATACCTGGGGGTCTGCCCCAACGACACCAGCTTCCTCACCCAGTTCGAGCGCGGCCGCCAGGAGTACCTGCTGGAGCAGCGCCTCGGCGAACTGCAGCAGGAGCTGGAGCGCACCGAGCGGGACATCTATCAGCTCGACCAGCAGATCCGCAGCGAGAACGACAGCAAGCAGCGGGACTACTACCGGGCCCAGCGCGAGCGCGCCATCCGCCACTACGAGGGGGTGCGCCGGGAGTACAACCGGATCCGCTTCCCGGACCGGGTGATCCAGTTCTCCTTCGGGAGCTGACAGCAAAGGGGCCGGTCTGGCCCCGTTCTGCTGCCGCTCAGGCGGTCAGGATCCAGCGCTGCAGCGCCAGGGCGATGCCATCCTCGTTGTGATCCGCGGTGACCCGGTCCGCATGGGCCTGGATCTGGGGCGCCGCGTTACCCATGGCCACCGCCAGCCCCACCTGCTCGAACATGCTGATGTCGTTGTTGTTGTCGCCAAACGCCACCACATTCTCCATGGCGATCCCCTCGCTCGCCGCCCACTGGGCCAGCCGGTTGCCCTTGCTGCAACCGGGCTGCACCAGCTCCACCGCATAGGGCGCCGCCCAATCACGGGTGAAGGGCAGCGTCTCCACCACCTCCCCCACGAAACGGTGCAATCGGCCAGGATCCTGGTTGAACAGCTCCAGCTTCCAGATGGGGGCTTGCAGCCAGGCGCCGAGATCCTCGGCCGGCAGCAGGGAGACCTTGAGGTGGTCCGGCTGGCTCGCCGACCAGCGCCGCATCCGGCCCACGTGCTCCTCGCAGCCAAGGTAGCCGATGCCGCCCCCCAGGTGGAAGAGCGCCCCCATCTGCTGGGCCTGCACCTCGGCCAGCAGGGCGGTGAGCGGCGCTACCGCCAGGGGATCCCCGGCAAGGATCCGATCCTGCCCCGGATCATAGAGGTAGGCGCCGTTGCTGCAGATGATGGGGGTATCGAGGGCCAGTGCGTGGTGGAAGGGACGGGCCGTCATGAAGTGGCGACCCGTCACCAGCAGCACCTTGATGCCCTGGGCCCGGGCCTCGGCCAGGGCCGCCCGGGTGGCGGACGAGATCTTGTGATCCCGGGTCAGCAGGGTGCCATCCATATCCAATGCAATGGCCTGATAATGACTCATATCACCTCCAGGAATGTTGAGGTCAGTGGGGTGCCATGCAATCCCGCGTCCAGTGCAATGGCCTGAAAACGACGCATACCACCTCCAGGAATGTTGAGGTCAGTCGGGTGCCATGCAATCCCGCGTCCAGTACCATGGCCTGAAAACGACGCCTATCACCTCCAAAGACTGAGCATCGCGAGGCGCAAGGGTAGAGAGGTTCACCGGGCGACGGAGTTGAACGAGGCAAGGAGTCATACCGTCCCAGAGTCGGCGCCACGATGCAAGCGCCGGTTACCCCCTTCGCGTCGTTCTGTGATCCCGTCAGCCGGCTTCCACCTGAACGCCGAGCCGCTGCCGCCGATCTGCCGCCCGGCGCAGGCCATAGAAGCCGACAGCACAGAGCAGGCTGTACAGCGCGGCCAGATAGAAGGGCCACTCGGTGCCCGCCAGCAGCACCAGACTGCCGACCACCACCGCCAGGATCTCGCTGCCCACCGCCAGCCCGCGATAGAGCCCCATCGCCTGCCCCTGCTGCTCGGCATGGCTGCGGTTGGAGACCGCCACCGAGGTTGCCAGCTCCCCCAGACTCATGCCGATGCCGGCGGGGATAAAGGTGAGTGCCAGCCCCCACCAGTGGCCGGGCAGCACGAACATCAGCATGCCCGCCGCCATCACCAGATGACCGACCACCCCCAGACTGCTGCCGCGCCAATGGCGAGCCAGGCGGGAGCCCAGCCAGGATCCCAAGATCATGGGCACGCTCACCATTACGGCGGCCTGCGCCAGCTGCACCGGATCCCAGGCCAGCCGCTCCACCAGCCAGACGTTGAAGTAGGTGAAGTAGAGCTGCACCGCGCCGTAGCTGAGCAGGGTCAGCACGAAGTAGGGCAGCAGCGCCGCTTGCAGCAGCAGCTGGCGGGAAGAGAGGGCAGGTGCCGGCTGCTCACTGCGGGCCACTGCCGGCCGATTGGGCAGCAGCCAGAGCACCAGCAGCAGGTTGACCAGGGTCATGGCCACCGCCAGCCAGGCCGCCAGGCTGTAATCGCCGGACACCACGGCGGCATAACCGCCGATCATGGGGCCCACCACCCAGCCCAGGTTCATGCCGATGTTGATCCAGGCGAAGCTGCGCGCCTTGGTTTTGGCGGTGCTCATGTCGGCCGCCATGGCCTGCACGATGGCGATGTCACCGTTGAAGAAGCCCTCTACCACCCGGCTCAACAGCAGCAGCGGCAAGGATCGCCAGGCGATCCCCAGCGCCATCAGGGCGTAGCCCACCAACACACCCACCAGACAGAGGGTCAGCACCGGCTTGCGGCCATGGCGATCGGAGAGCTTGCCGAGCCAGGGGGCCCCTACCAGTTGAAACAGTGGATAGACCCCCATGATGACCCCCAGCCACACCTTGCGGCTCCAGTCCGACGCTTCCGGCGTCAGCATGCCCTGGGCCGGATCCAGCAACAGCGGCGCCAGCACCGGGGATGGCAGGCTGAAGCCCGCCACCGCCAGCGTCACCGTCATCACCAATACCCACAGGCTGGCCTGCCCCTTGATCCCTTCCATGTCCGCCCCATTAAATAAAGTCATTGGTTTATTTATGTTGGCAATCAAACCAGATTAAGTAAAGCAAATTGTTGATTTAAAAGTTCCCCCTTCCCATAATGCTCTTATCCATGCCAGAACCGCTGCCGCGCAAGCGGCCGCACCTGCCGACGATGAGAGCCTTGCCATGAATGCCAGCACCGACAAGATACTGTTTCTGCTCAAGAGCCACGGGCCACAGAGCGCCGCCGAGCTGGGAGAGCAGTTGCAGATGACCTCCATGGGGGCCCGCCAGCACCTGATGACGCTGGAGACCGACGGCTGGGTGAGTTTCAAGGACGAAGCCCGCGGGCGCGGTCGACCGGTACGGTTGTGGCACCTGACCGAGCAGGCCTGGCAACGCTTCCCCGACAGCCACAGCGAACTGACGCTGCAGCTTATCGACAACATCCAGCAGCTGTTTGGCGAGGTGGGCATGGAGCGGTTGATCGCCCAGCGGGAGCAGCAACAACTGGCCCGCTATCAGACCGAGCTGACCCAGCCGGCGCTGGCAGACAGGCTGGCGGCACTGACGGCGCAGCGCACGCGAGAGGGCTATATGGCGGATTTTTGTCAGGAGGAGGATGGCAGCTGGCTGCTGTGGGAGAGCCACTGCCCCATCTGCGCGGCGGCGCGGGCCTGCCGGGGCTTCTGTCGCAGCGAACTGGAGATGTTTCGCCGCTTGCTGGCGCCGGCCGGGGTGGAGCGGGAGCAGTATCTGCTGGAGGGGGATCACCGCTGCCTCTATCGCATCAGGCCGCAGCCCTGATCCGCAAACGTCAGAAACAACAAAGCAGGCGCCGGGATGCCTGCTTTGTTGCCTTCGGGGAGAGGGTGCTCTCGTTCCAGCCCGTCGCTTCCCGGTTGGGTCGAACGGCTGATGGGGCTCTTGACCCGGTAAGGTCCTTCACCACAGAGACCGGGTTGGGTTTCTGTCTTGCCACCGGAAGATGACACCATAGTACCCCTAGCCGTGCGGTGAGTGGTTGTGAAGTAGCAGGTATTTTCAGTTGTTTTTGCAATAGTTCACCCTTAATCTAGGAAAAGTGGATTAGTAATTGCAACGAGGAACGGAGAATGCTGAAACTTGATCGTATAGACAGGCATATTCTGGAGTTGATGCAGGAGAATGGCCGCATCAGCAACCTAGAGCTGGCCGAGCTGGTCGGGCTCTCTCCCTCCCCTTGTTCGCGCCGGGTCAAGGCGCTGGAGGATGCCGGTCTCATCGATACCCACGTGACCCTGCTCAATGCCCGACAGCTGGGGCTGACTCTCACCGCCTACATTCACATCTCCATGGACAGGCACACCCCGGAGCGGTTCGAGAACTTTGACAACGCGGTCAAGGATCTGCCCGAGGTGCTGGAGTGCGATCTCATCACCGGCAACGACGCCGACTACCAGCTCAAGGTGGTGGTGCGGGACATGGAACACTACCAGCACTTCCTGCTGGACAAGCTGACCCACATCCCGGGGGTGACCGGGGTGCGCTCCAGCTTCGTGCTGCGCCGCATCAAGCACAAGACGGCGCTGCCCCTCAATCACCTGGGCTGAGGGCCAGGGCCGGAAAAAACGAGAGGAGGCCGGGGCCTCCTCTTCTTGTCTCTGCGTGCCGCTGCTTCACGCTCACGCCTGGCGAGGGTGCAGATCAGGCCTCGACCTGGCTGACGTCCTGCACCTGCAACAACCAGCCGCTCTGCTCCTGCTGGGGCTCACCGCTCAATCGCAACCGCTCCCCCGTGGAAACCCACTGCCCCTCTGGCAGGACGACCTCCAGGCTCTCGCTGCCATTGTCGAACACCCAGCGATCGGCGCCCAATGACTCAATCAAGTACCCTTCCATCTCCACTCTGGACTCGGCTTGCCAAGACGGCGCAACGGCATCACGGCTCTCGATGAAATCCCCCTGAACGCCAAAACTGGCCAGCCCCCACAGAATGGAGAGACCGACGATGGATGACTGCATCTCACTCTCCTCTTTGTCTGGCATCTTGAAGGCCAGTATGGGAACAGAAAAATGAGTGCACCATGAACAAGGCGCCAAAGTGCAGGCAAGATCGCGAAAAAAACCGACCAAGGGGTCGGTTTTGTCATTTTATGGTGCCTTGATCACACTATTTGGCGGCTTGCTCTGCCATTCGCACGGCCCTTGGTTTATTCATCCACATGGCCACACCGCGATGATCCGCGCAGATCCCCTCGTCGCTGACGGCCCTGACGCGGACGCCGTCCTTGCAGACTGCCTGCCAGGCATCGGCATCGTCGATCTGCAGTTCCGAGGGAGGCTGGGTATTGCCGGCGCAGGCGCCAAGCAGGAGCGCAAACAGGGGGAAGAGAGCTTTCATCGGGTCACTCCGGATGGGAAGAAGGGGTCAGCGTCCCAGCTGTGCCGACACGCGATCGCAGAGCACCTTGAGCTGGGCCAGCTCAGCATCGGCCAGATCCACCTGATTGCGCAAGTTGTCCGCCAGGCAGCACTCCCTGACCTCCTGCTGCAATTGGCGACCCGCCTCGGTCAGGCTGATGCATTTTTGCCGCTCGTCCTCGCGGGAGACGGTGCGCGTCAGCCAGCCCTTGCTCTCCAGCCGCTTGACGATGGGGGTCAGGGTGCCCGCATCCAGCCCGGTCTCCTGGCCGATTTCCTTGAGGCTCACCTCGTCCCGCGCCCAGAGCGACAGCATCACCAGGTACTGGGTGTAGGTCAGATCCAGCTTGTCCAGAAGCGGCCGATAGGCGCGCATCACCGCATTGGAGGCGCTGTAGAGGGCAAAACAGACCTGCTTTTTCAATTCACTCATGGGGCACCTCGCTGACGACTGGGGGCAGTATACCCCATGAAAAGTGAGGGCTGAATAGTTTGCACACAAAACAGTTGCCAGCCCGGCCGTTCGGGATTAACCTGATTTTAGTTTGCACGCAAACAAAATTGCCAGGCCGCCATCCCAGCGCGCGGCCCCACTGCCGGAGAATGCCCATGAATGCCATCAGCCATCAGATCCAACTGCTGCGCCGTCCCACCGGCCTCCCCACCCCGGACGACTTCGCCCTCAGGGAAGTGCCCCTGCACGCCCTGCAGGAGGGCGAGGTGCTGGTGACCAACCAGTGGCTGTCGGTGGATCCCTACATGCGAGGCCGCATGAGCGAGGCCAAGAGCTATGTGCCTCCCTTCCCCCTGAACGGCCCCCTCGATGGCGGCGCCATCGGCGTGGTGGAAGCCTCGCGTCACCCGGACTTTGCGGTGGGTGACCGGGTGAGCAGCATGCAGGGCTGGCGCGATCGCTTCGTCGCCAACGGCGCTCAGCTGACCAGACTGCCCGACACCCGCTTGCCGCCCCAACTCTTTCTCGGCGCCCTCGGCATGCCGGGTATGACCGCCTGGGCCGGGCTGCACAAGGTGGCCCGCCTGCAGGCGGGCGAGACCCTGCTGGTCTCGGCGGCGTCGGGGGCGGTCGGCACCATGGCGGTTCAGCTCGCCAAGCAGGCCGGCGCCAGGGTCATCGGCTCTACCGGCTCGGCCGACAAGGTCGCCTATCTCAAGACGCTCGGCGCCGATGCGGTGATCAACTACCGGGAGACGCCGGATCTCGATGCCGAGCTGGCACGCCTCGCCCCGGAGGGCATCCACGTCTACTTCGAGAACGTGGGCGGCGCCATGCTGGACGCAGCCCTCAATCACATGGCGCTGCACGGTCGCATCGTGCTGTGCGGCCTCATCGAGCAGTACAACGGCCAGGGGAGCGGGCCGCGCAACCTCGCCCAGGTGATCCGCACGCGCATCCTGATCCAGGGGCTGCTGGTCTCCGATCACTGGCAGCACTACGGGGAGTTCCTGGCCGAGGCCATCCCGGCCTTCGAGGCCGGCGCCCTGCAGGCCGAGGAGACCGTCAGCACTGGGCTGGCCAGCATGCCGCAGGCCTTTATCGGGCTGTTCGAGGGGCGCAACACCGGCAAGATGCTGGTCAAGCTGGACTGATCCGCAGAACTGGCGCCTCAGGCCGCAGACTGCTTGCATGACGGGCCCATCCGCCCTAAGGTGGGCCCGTTTTCCCTGGCGCACCCCGCCGTTTCAGCAAGGAGCCTCCCCTATGTCTACCCCCTATCCCCGCGTCGGTGTCGGCGTCATTCTCACCAATGGCCAGGGCCAGGTACTGCTCGGCAAGCGCAAGGGCAGCCATGCCCCCTACTGGTCCATCGCCGGCGGCCATCTGGAGCTGGGGGAGACCTTCGAGTCGGCGGCCATCCGGGAGGTGGAAGAGGAGACCGGCTTCGTCATCCGGCAGCCTCGCGTCATCGCCGTCACCAACAACCTGGAGACCTGGCGAGAGAGCGGGCTGCACTACGTCTCTGTCACCCTGCTGGCCGAGGTGGAAGGGGAGCCGCAACTGCTGGAGCCGGAGAAGTGCGAGGGCTGGATCTGGTGCGATCCCAAGGCCCTGCCAGAGCCTCACTTCGACGCCAGCCGCCAGTCCATCGCCTGCTGGCTGGCCAATCGTTGCTACCTGCCGACCTCGAACCAGCCCACCCCATAAACCATCGCCTGCTGGCTGGCCAATCGTTGCTACCTGCCGACCTTGAACCAGCCCACCCCATAAGCCATCGCCTGCTGGCTCGCGAGATGCTGCTATCTGCCGGTGTCGAGCCAGCCCACCCCATAAGCCATCGCCTGCTGGCTGGCGGGGACTGCTATCTGCCATCTTGGTCGCCCGAATAGTCATAAAACCTTCATCGCTTTGTCATATCATCCCGCCACTGCCTTTGATGACGGAACAGGAGTGGTGGCGTGGGACAGGTATTCATTCAATTTCTGTGGCTGGGATGTGTCAGCTTTGGCGGGCCGGCCGCCCATATCGGCTATTTTCAGCGCACCTTCGTCGAGCGACTGGGGTGGCTGACCCAGGCCGAATTCGCTCAGTTGCTGGCCCTCTGCCAGCTGCTGCCCGGCCCCGCCTCCAGCCAGCTCGGCTTTGCCATCGGCCGCCACCGGGCCGGGCTCGGCGGCGCCCTGGCCGCCTTCATCGGCTTTACCCTCCCCTCCTTCCTGCTGTTGCTGGCTGCCGCCGTCGGCGTGGGTCTGCTCAGCAACAACCTCTGGCTGGAGGCCGCCCTGCACGGTCTCAAGCTGCTGGCGCTCATCGTGGTGGCCGATGCCGTGCTCACCATGAGCCGCCAGTTCTGCAAGACGACGCTGCAACAGGGGGTCATGGTAGTGACAGCCGCCGCCCTCTGGTGGCAGCCCGGCCTGCTGACCCAGCTCGTCCTGCTGCTCGGGGCGGCCCTGCTCTGCGCCTATCGTGAGCAGGACGAGGCGGCGCAGGCCCCATCAAAGGACTTGGCGAGCCAGCCTCACTGGCCGACCCTGCTGCTGTTCGCCCTGCTGTTTGTCGGCCTGCCCCTGGTGGCCAGCGGCCCCACCAGCCAGCTGATCGCCGACTTCTACCGGGCGGGCAGCCTGGTGTTTGGCGGTGGCCACGTGGTGCTGCCCCTGTTGCAGGAGAGCGTGGGGCACAGCCTCAGCCAGCAGCAGTTCCTGACCGGCTACAGCCTGGCCCAGCTGGTGCCCGGCCCCATGTTCACCCTGGCTACCTACCTCGGAGCCATGCTGCTGCCGGCGACCCCGCTGGCGGGCGCCCTGCTGGCCACCCTGGCCCTCTTCCTCCCGGGCTTCCTGCTGCTGTGGGCCATGGGCCCCTGCTGGCAACGCTGGCTGGTCCAGCCTCACCTGGCGGGGGCCGTGGCGGGGATCAACGCCGCCGTGGTGGGCCTGCTGCTGGCCGCCCTCTATCAGCCGGTGTGGCAGAGCGCCGTGCTGGCCCCAACCGATCTGGCGCTGGCCGCCGTCGGCTTCTACCTGCTGCGCGTGCAGAAGCTGCCCATACTGGCGCTGGCCTCCCTGCTGGTAGGCGCCGCCCTGTTGCAGGCCTGAGGCTGAGACGGCAAAAGAAAACGGCGCCCCTGCTGGCAGGGGCGCCGTTTTTTGCATTCGAGGCGGGCTGCGTCAGGCGTCGGGATCGAAGTCCAGGCTCAGGCTGTTGACGCAGTAGCGCTGGCCGGTCTCGGTCGGCCCGTCCGGGAAGACGTGACCCAGGTGGGAGCCGCACTGGCGACAGGTGATCTCCACCCGTTTCATGCCGTGGCTGTTGTCCTCTGTGTAGGTTACTGTCCCCTCGATGGCCCGATCGAACGAGGGCCAACCGCAGCCCGAATCGAATTTGGCATCCGAGTGAAACAGCACGCTCTTGCAGCAGACGCACAGGTAGTCGCCGCTCTTGCGATTGTGCAGCAGGGCGCCGCTGTAGGGCCGCTCCGTCCCCTTCTCCCAGCAGACGTGAAACTGCTCGGCGCTCAACTTGCTGCGCCACTGCTCGGGATTGTTACCGCTCATACTGACTCCTCGTCATGCTGACCGGGCAGATATGAAACTGCGCGGTTCTCGGGATTGCTACGCAACCGTCCAGGATTATTGCCATTCATATGGACTCCTTGCCATGTGTAGCGGTGACCAGCATACCGAGTCAGGCCGTTTCACTCTACCCTGCCAGCGGGAACTGTGATCCCGTTGGCAACACGGCGGCAACATCCTGCGTGGCGACTACCCCTCCCTGGCCAGGGCCACCGCCGGCAGGGCGACCCGCTCCAGCAGCTTGAGGGAGTGGGCGCGCCCGACCGCCACCTGCCGCTTGATGTCGTCCGGCAGGAAGGGCAGGCCGTCGTTGGTGGCGGTGTCTATGGTCTGGATCCACTCCATCCCCTCCCCCGGCGGTGGCAGGCGGAACTGGATGTCGTAATCGCTGGCGTTGAACAGCACGAACCAGCGCTCGCCGGTGCAGCCGATCATGCCGATGTCCATGGCGAACGCCTGACCCATGGGGGCATGCCAGTCCTGATCGGTGAGCTGGTGGCCGTCCGGGTGGTACCAGTTGACCTGGTGGCAGCTGGTCGCCTTGCCATTCCAGCTGTCGTCGCTCAGCTGCAGGTTGGAGAAGACCCCGGATTCCGCCCGCAGCGCCATCATCTGGCGAGTGAAGGCGAGCAGCCGCTCGTCCTCCGGGCGCAACTGCCAGTTGACCCAGCTGATCTGGTTGTCCTGGCAGTAGGCGTTGTTGTTGCCAAGCTGGCTGCGGCCCATCTCGTCCCCGGCGAGGAAGTGCGGCGTCCCCTGGGAGAGCAGCAGGGTGGCGATCAGGTTGCGCTTCTGCTGCTGGCGCAGGTTGTTCACCCTGGGGTCGAGCGTCGGCCCCTCCACCCCGTGGTTATGGGAGAGGTTGTGACCGTGGCCGTCTCTATTGTCCTCGCCGTTGGCCTGGTTGTGGCGCTGGTTGTAGGAGACCAGATCCTCCAGGGTGAAGCCGTCGTGATAGCAGAGGTAGTTGACGCTGGTGTGGGGGGCGCGCCAGTTCTTCGGGAAGAGATCCCGCGAGCCCACCAGCCGGGTGGCGAAGTCCCCCATCTTGCCCGCGTCGCCGCGCCAGAAGGCGCGCACCGTGTCGCGATAGCGATCGTTGATCTCCAGCCACTGGCTCGGGAACTGGCCGAGACGATAGCCAAAGGGGCCTATGTCCCAGGGCTCGGCGATGAGCCTGACCCGCGCCAGCACGGGATCCGCCATCATGGCCTTGAAGAAGGCGCTCATGGGATCGAACTCCCCCGCCTCCCGCGCCAGAGTCACCGCCAGATCGAAGCGGAAACCGTCCACCTGCATCTCGGTGACCCAGTAGCGCAGGGCGTCGAGCACCAGCCGCAGGGTGTTGGGATGATCCAGATTGACGCTGTTGCCACAGCCGGTGACGTTGGCGTGACGGTGGTAGTCCGGCCCGTGGGCCCCCGACTCGAAGGCGTAGTAGCCCGCGTTGTCGAACCCCTTGAACGACAGCATGGGGCCGTCGAAGCCGGATTCCGCGGTGTGGTTGTAGACCACGTCCAGGATCACCTCGATCCCGGCCCGGTGCAGCTCCCGCACCATGGTCTTGAACTCGGTTACCGCCTCCTTCGCCGCGTAGCGCGGCTCGGGGGCGAAGAAGGCGATGGGGTTGTAGCCCCAGTAATTGGTGAGCCCGAGCTGCTCGAGCCTGGGCTCGGACATGAAGGCCGCCACCGGCATCAGCTGCACCGAGGTGACCCCCAGCGACTGCAGGTGCTCGATCATCAGCGGGTGGCTGATGCCCAGATAGGTGCCCTGCAGCTCCTTGGGGATCCCGGGGTGCTGGCGGGTGAAGCCCTTGACGTGGGTCTCGTAGAGCACGACCCGCTCGGGCGGGATGCCGGGCTTGCCGACCCCCTGCCAGTCGAAGGCATCGTCCACCACCACGGACTTGGCCACCATGGCCGCGCTGTCCCCCTGATAGAGGGCGTCGTCCCAGTAGGTAGGACGGCTCAGTGCCCTGGCATAGGGGTCGATCAGCAGCTTGTCCGGGTCGAACAACAGGCCGTCCTGGGGGCTGCCATGGACCCGATAACCGTAGCGCTGACCGGCCTTGACGCCGCGCACATGGCCGAACCAGTACTGGCCTCGCCGGCCGGGCAGGGCCAGCCGGGCCTGCTCCTGCTCCTGTTCGTCGAACAGGCAGAGCTCCACCTTGTCCGATTGCGGTGCCCAGACGCAGAAGTGGCAGCCCGTCTCGTCGAGCCGGGCGCCCAGCGGGTGATCCACCCCGTTTTCCATTGCGAACATCAAGACTCCTGTTTGATGAACAAGGTCGCGAGCGGCGGCAGATCCAGCACTATGCTGTGCGCCATGCCCTGCCAGGGCGTCGGCTCGGCGACGAAGACCAGACCCACATCATAGTTGCTGCCCCAGTAATGCTCGCTGTCGGTGTTGAGCACCACCCGATAGTGGCCGGCCGCCGGCACCCCGAGGCGATAGCCGACCCGAGGCACCGGGGTGAAGTTGCAGGCCACCATCAGGGGATGCGCCCCCAGCTTGTCCGCCCGTAGCCAAGCGAAGATGCTGTTGTCGGCGTCGTTGTGATCCAGCCAGCGGAAACCGGCCTGTTCATAATCGGCCTGATACAAGGCAGCCTCGTGACGATAGAGGTGGTTGAGATCCCGGATCAACCGCTGCTGGCCGCCGTGCTTGGGATACTGCAACAGGTGCCAGGGCAGCTGGGCGTCGTGGTTCCACTCGTTGCTCTGGGCGATCTCGGTGCCCATGAAGTTCAGCTTCTTGCCGGGGTGGGCATACATGAAGCCCATGTAGGCGCGCAGGTTCGCGGCCTGCTGCCACTCGTCGCCCGGCATCTTGTAGAGCAGGGAGTGCTTGCCGTGGACCACCTCGTCGTGGGAGAGGGACAAAATGAAGTTCTCGTCATAGTGGTACACCATGGAGAAGGTCATCTCGTTGTGGTGGTAACGGCGGTGGATGGGCTCCTTCTGCATGTAGCTGAGGGTGTCGTGCATCCAGCCCATATTCCACTTGAAGCCAAAACCCAGGCCGCCGAGGAAGGTGGGACGGGAGACCCCGGCGAAGGCGGTGGACTCCTCGGCGATGGTCATGGCGTGGGGGTACTTGCCGTACACCTCCTCGTTGGTCCACTTCAAGAGGCTGATCGCCTCGTAGTTGTGGTTGCCGCCATCGACGTTCGGCACCCACTCGCCGGCGTTGCGCGAATAGTCCAGATAGAGCATGGAGGCGACCGCATCCACCCGCAGGCCGTCGACGTGGAACTTGTCGAGCCAGAACAGGGCGCTCGCCACCAGGAACTGGCGCACGGTATCGCGACCGAAGTCATAGATGTAGGAGTTCCAGTCCGGGTGCCAGCCACGGCGCGGATCCTCGTACTCGTAGAGCGGGGTGCCGTCGAAGCGGGCCAGGCCGTGGGCGTCGGACGGGAAGTGGGCGGGCACCCAGTCGAGGATGACGCCGATCCCGGCCTGGTGGCACTGGTCCACGAAGTATTTGAAGTCGTCGGCGCTGCCGTAGCGGCTGGTGGGGGAGAACATGCCCACCGGCTGGTAGCCCCAGGAGCCGCTGAACGGGTGCTCGGAGACCGGCAGCAACTCGATGTGGGTGTACTCCATCTCCTTGATGTAGCTCACCAGCTCCACCGCCAGCTCGCGCCAGTTCAGGCTGTCGCCGTTGGGGTGGCGCTTCCAGGAGCCCACGTGCAGCTCGTAGATGGAGAGCGGCTGCTCCCGCTTGTCGTTGCGTTGGCTCTCGCGCCAGGCGGCATCCTGCCACTGGTACTGATCGTGGTCATAGACCACGGAGGCGAACGAGGGGTACTGCTCGCAGTAGAAACCCACCGGGTCGCTCTTGTGGGGCAGCCGGTTGCCCATGGGGTCTTTGAGCTCGAACTTGTAGCGATCCCCGGCCTTGAGCCCCGGCACGAACAGCACCCAGTGACCGCACTGGCTGCGCTGCATGGGGTGGCGACGGCCATCCCAGAAGTTGAAGTCGCCGATGAGGCTCACCGCGGTGGCGCTCGGCGCATAGACGGCGAAGCGCACCCCCTCCACCTGCTGGCCGAGGTGTTCCACTGTGCGCAGTTGTGCACCTAGGGTGTGGTAGAGGTTTTCCGGTTGCCAGGTCAGCTCCGCCAACCCTTCCCAGGCGGCGGCCTGGAACTGGTAGGGGTCTATGATGTCGGCACTGGCGTCGGCGTAGCTGGCGATGAGCTGGTAGGGAAAGGGATTCTTGCGGCGGGTGAAAACAGTTTCAAAGAGGCCCGCTTCGTCAGCGGCGGTCAGGGTGGCAACTATCTTGCCTGACTTGAGGTCTCTGACCCGGACCTCGAGCGCATCGGGCAACCAGGCGGTGAGTTTCAGGCCTGGCCCATCCGGATTGGCCAGCAGGCCTAGATGGGAGAAGGGATCGGCACAGCGGGCGGCAACCAAACGTTCAACGGGCATCGACATTTCCTTTGATGGCTGAACATCCGCTTCGGCCTGGGCCGAAGCGGATGAAAGTGAGTCACATGTTGGCAATTAAGGCTCAACGGCTGGCCTCGTCACGGGCCCGGCTCATCTTGCCCGCCAGATTCTTGAGCGCCTCATCGGCGAAAATATCCTCCAGATCCCGGGAGAGCTTGCGACGCCAGTTGGGGTATTCGTAACTGGTGCCCGGCACGTTGACCGGCTTGTCCATCTCCAGCCAGTCTTCCAGCTGGGTGCTGAACAGGGCACAGCTGCCGCGGGACATGTGCAGTTGCAGACCGTGGTTGAGCTCGGTGTTCATGCCGACCCAGTTCACGTCGTGGCTGATATTGCCAGAGATGACCCCATGGGCATGCAGGCTGTCAAGGATCCGCTGCTTGGCCTGGTGGCGATCAGCATACAGGGTCTTGAGCACCTCTTCATCCGGATACAGGCCCAGTTCGCGTCCCAACGCCAGATCGTCGCAGTGCCAGAAGCCCTTGAGGGTCGGCATGTCGTGGGTGGTCAGGGCGGACATCGCCTGCTCGGCGTAATGCGCCGGGGAGATGAAGCCGCCATCGTCCTTGGAACGCTCGAAGAAGAACACCTTGTAGGAGTGGACGCCGTTCTCTTTCAGGGTCACGTCGATCCCCTCCGGCACGGTACCGAGATCCTCGCCGATCAGCAGGCACTGGTTGCGATGAGACTCGAGGGCCAGGATCCCCAGCAGATCGTTCACCGGGTAATAGATGTAGGCCCCCTTGGCGGCGGACTCTCCGGGCGGCACCCACCACAGGCGCAGCAAGGCCATCACGTGGTCGATGCGCAGGGCGCCGCAGGAGCGCATGTTGGCGCGGAACAGATCCACCATGGGCTGGTAGGCGGCCTCGAACAGCTGGTTCGGGTTCATGGGGGGCAGGCCCCAGTTCTGGCCGAGGGGGCCGAGGATGTCGGGCGGTGCACCGACCGAGGCTTTCGGGCAGTAGAGATCCCGGTTCGCCCAGATCTCGGTGGAGCCTTCGGAGACGCCGACCGCCAGATCCCGGTAGATCCCCATCACCATGCCGGCGGCCTTGGCGCGGGCATCGGCCTGGGCCAGCTGCTCGTCGGCCAGGAACTGCAGGTAGAGGTAGAAGGCCACGTCCTGGTTGTGCTCGGCCATCCAGGCGGCAACGGCCGGGTTGTGGTAGTCACGGAACTGCTCAGGCCAGACCGGCCAGCCCCAGGCGTTGTCGCCCTTGGCATAGAAGTGGGCCTGCAGGGCATCGAACGCCGCCTGCTGTTGCAGGCTGTCGCCACCGGCGGCCACGAAGGCATCGAACGCAGCCTGGCGCTCGGCGCTGAAGCTGGCCTGGTCGAACACCTGGCGCAGCATGCCGATCTTGGTCTGGATGACGCCGGTGTAGTCCACGTTGTCCTTGACCCGCAGGGAGGTGAGGTGCTGCTGGAAGGCCGGGCTCGCCACCTCCGCCTTCAGGCGATCGTTGCCCAGGAACTCGGGCACCGCCTCCACGTCGATATAGGCGACGTTGAGCCAGCGACGGGAAGAGGGGCTGTAGGGGCTGGCGCTCTCCGGGTTGGCCGGATAGAGAGCATGAATGGGGTTGAGGCCGACGAAGTGGGCGCCCCAGGCGGCTGCTTTCTCCACCAGCTGACCGAGATCGCTGAAGTCGCCGATGCCCCAGTTGTGGCGGCTGCGCAGGCAGTAGAGCTGCACGCTCGGGCCCCACACCTTGCGACCATTGGCGATGGGCGCCTGCTTGTAGCAGGACTTGGGGGCGACGATGAGACGCATGGTGGCCAGCGGCTCGTCATTGCCCTCTTCGAGCAGGATGAGCTGGTGATAACCCAGCGCCGGCTGGACATCCAGGGTGACGCGATAGGCCTGGCACTCCATCTCCTCGAACTCGGCCACCCCGACCAGCTCACCCTCGATGGGAGTGAATTGACCGGACAGCACGGCACCCTGCTCCTGCTGGAGCTGCCAGGTGAGGGCGTCGTTGACGAATTCGATGGGCAGACGGACTTCGAGGCTGATGGGCTCGCCGCTGCGGACCACCATCACGGGATCCAGCGCGCGCAGCCAGTGCTGGCGATGCTCCTGATCCAGCTGCTCGGTCAGGGCGGCCTCGTCGTCGACGCGGTAACCCATGGCGCCCAGCATGGCGGCCTTGCTCTCTTCGGATACCAGGGCCGGCTGGCCCCAGGCATCAACATACTCACTGGCGATGCCTTTGGCGGCAGCCAGCTGTTCAATCAGGGTGGTCATAGTTTGAGAATTCCCGCTGTGGATTCTGTCTACACTATTTTGTGATTAATTTTTATGGTGGTACTTGAACAGTGGCTCTTTGGCCATGCTAAACCGCGCACATTTTTACATATCTCCCCGGCTGGATGTGTGACCGGGCAGGCACTATTGTTGTTCTCTGCACCCGACGTTGCTGATGATGCATTCAACAAAAGCTGGTAGCCAGTTACATAAACCGAAAATAAATTTCACAGTTTTTCATGATATAGCGCAATTTCGCGCAGATTGTTGGTTGACTCGCAGGTGAGTTCTAGTAAATTTACAAACGGAATTTTCTTTGACTACTGAACAGTTAGGTAACCAATTATGACTATCAAAGTAGGTATTAACGGTTTTGGCCGTATCGGTCGTTTCGTATTCCGTCTGGCCGCTGAGCGTGCTGACATCGAAGTGGTTGGTATCAACGACCTGATCGACGTTGACTACATGGCTTACATGCTGAAGTACGACTCCACCCACGGTCGCTTCAAGGGCACTGTTGAAGTCAAAGACGGCAACCTGATCGTCAACGGCAAAACCGTACGTGTTACCGCTGAGCGTGACCCGGCCAACCTGAAATGGGGCGAGATCGGTGTTGACGTTGTTGCCGAAGCCACCGGCCTGTTCCTGACCGACGAGACCGCTCGCAAGCACATCGCTGCCGGCGCCAAGAAAGTCGTACTGACCGGTCCGTCCAAGGACGCCACCCCGATGTTCGTCATGGGCGTCAACCAGGATTCCTACGCTGGCCAGGACATCGTTTCCAACGCTTCCTGCACCACCAACTGCCTGGCCCCCATCGCCAAGGTTCTGAACGATACCTTCGGTATCGAATCCGGCCTGATGACCACCGTTCACGCTACCACTGCTACCCAGAAGACCGTTGATGGTCCGTCTGCCAAAGACTGGCGCGGTGGCCGCGGCGCGGCTCAAAACATCATCCCGTCCTCTACCGGTGCTGCCAAGGCCGTTGGCGTGGTCATCCCGGAACTGAACGGCAAGCTGACCGGCATGGCCTTCCGCGTTCCGACTCCGGACGTGTCCGTTGTTGACCTGACCGTCAACCTGAAGAAAGAAGCGTCCTACGCTGAAATCTGCCAGGCCATGAAGGCTGCCTCCGAAGGCGCCATGAAGGGCGTGCTGGGCTACACCGAAGACGAAGTGGTTTCCACCGACTTCCTGGGTGAGCGTCAGACCTCCGTGTTCGATGCCAAGGCTGGTATCCAGCTGAACAAGACCTTCGTGAAAGTCGTCTCCTGGTACGACAACGAAATGGGCTACTCCAGCAAGGTTCTGGACCTGATCGCTCACATCTCCAAGTAATTTGGGATGCGCAATCGCGTAGCTTGAAAAAAGGCGGCCAATGGCCGCCTTTTTGTATTCTGAATCACGGACCCTTTCTGAATGTCCCCCAGCACTGGAGCCTTTATGACACCGACACGTACGCTGACTGCCCACTGCACCCTTAGCCAGGACGGTCTGCCCCTGCTGACCATAGACAATGAGCACGCCAGGGCCGAGATCAGCCTGTTTGGCGCCCACGTGCTGAGCTATCGGCGCCATGGCGAGCCCGCCTCCCTCTGGCTCAGCGACAAGGCCGTACTGGATGGCAGCAAGCCCATCCGCGGCGGCATCCCCCTCTGCTGGCCCTGGTTCGGCCCCTCCCCCGCCCGCGTCGGCAGCGGCAAGCCGGCCCATGGCTTCGCCCGCACCAGCCTGTGGACTCTGGACGGCGTCTCCGATCACGGGGATGGCACGCTCGTCCATCTGTCCCTGCGCGACAGCGATGCCAGCCGCACCCTCTGGCCCCATGCCTTCGAGCTGGAGCTGGACGTGCTGGTAGGCAAGGAGCTCTCCCTGGTGCTGACCACCCGCAACACCGGCAAGGCGCCGCTCACCTACAATGCCGCCCTGCACACCTATCTGCAGATCAGCGCGCCGGAAGCGGTGACCCTGACCGGCCTGGGCGAGCCTTACCTGGACAAGCTGACCGGCCAGGCCGAACGTCAGCAGGGCCCCCTGACGGTGACGACGGCCATGGATCGCATCTATCGCCAGCCCGACGCCATGGTCAGCGTGCAGGATGGCGAGCGCACCACCCGGGTGGTCAGCGGCAACCACGACAGCGTGGTGGTCTGGACCCCCTGGCAGGAAGGCTCCAGCGCCATGGCCGACATGAGCGATGACGGTTATCGCACCATGCTCTGCGTCGAGGCCGCCATCACCGATGAGGCCGGAGTCACGGTAGCACCCGACGAGGAACACAGTTTCTCCACCGTGATCCTCTGACGATACGACTGACGGATAAAGAAAGAGGGCTCCCGCGGGAGCCCTCTTTGCATCTTGTCATCAGAGACGATCAGGCGTTGCCCTGGGTCTTGAGCTTGAGCTCGGCGGCAAAATTCAGCATGCGATCTAGCGGGATCAGGGCTTTCAGGCGCAGCGCTTCATCCACCTGGATCTCGTGACGCTCGGCGCCGTCGGTCAGCGCCTCCTTGATCGCCACCAGGCCGTTCATCGCCATCCAGGGGCAGTGGGCGCAGCTGCGGCAGGTGGCGCCATCGCCACCGGTCGGTGCCTCCACCATCTCTTTCTCCGGACAGGCTTGCTGCATCTTGTAGAAGATGCCGCGATCGGTGGCCACGATGAGCTTCTGCTGGGGCAGCTCTTTGGCCGCCTTGATGAGCTGGCTGGTGGAACCCACCGCATCCGCCAGTTCGATGACGGAGGCCGGGGATTCCGGGTGCACCAGCACGGCGGCATCCGGGTTCTGGGCCTTGAGCTCACGCAGCGCCTTGGCCTTGAACTCGTCGTGGACGATGCAATGGCCCTGCCAACGCAGCATCTCGGCCCCCGTCTTCTTCTCGATATAGGCGCCCAGGTGCCTGTCCGGTCCCCAGATGATCTTGTGACCCTGGCTGTCCAGGTGCTCGACGATCTCCAGCGCGATGCTGGAGGTGACCACCCAGTCGGCTCTCGCCTTCACCGCCGCCGAGGTGTTGGCGTAGACCACCACGATATGGTCGGGATGGGCATCGCAGAAGGCGGAGAACTGATCGATGGGGCAGCCCAGATCGAGGGAACACTCCGCCTCCAGGGTCGGCATCAGCACCCGCTTGTGGGGGCTCAGTATCTTGGAGGTTTCCCCCATGAAGCGCACCCCGGCCACGATCAGGGTCTGGGCGGCGTGGTCACGGCCGAAGCGGGCCATCTCGAGAGAGTCGCCGACAAAGCCGCCGGTGGCCTCAGCCAGGGCCTGGATCTCGGGATCCGTATAATAGTGGGCAACCAGCACGGCCTGGCGCTCCTGCAGCAGCGTCTTGATCTCGGCGATCAGGGTCGCCTTCTGCTCGACGCTCAGGGGCTTCGGCTTGGCCGGGAAGGGGTAGTCCATCTCGACTACCGGCGGGACATTGTTCAGTGCATTGCTCATTGCGACTGTTCCATCAACGCTTGGAAAGGCCAAAATTATAACCAGAAGCCGCGCACAAACCCATCAACAAATCCAGTACAGTACAACTGTCAGAACCCGCCCGGATCAATCGTTGTCATTCTTGCCAAAAGGAGTTGTCGAATGAAACAACGCTCTCTCAAAACCAAGTTGCTGCTGCTCACCCTTGGACTCTTTCTCACCAGTGGCGTCGCCATGACGCTGATGCAGTCATCCTCCCTGAACAACCTGCGCACCGAGATTGTGGCCCAGACTCGCGGCGCCCTGGAGCAGGAGGTCTCACGCGCCCTGCAATTCCAGGCCGAACGCTACGCTCAGCAGATTACCGACCAGTTGCAGCAGGCCTACCAGATACCCCTCGGCATGGCGGCGCAGCTCGAGGGCAGCATGGCCCAGCCTGATCGCATGCTGGGCCGCCCCCAGGTAGAGCTCCTGCTGCACAGTCGTCTGCGCCAGGCAGACGGGATCAGCTCCATCTACGCCCAGTTCGAACCCAACGGTTATGACGGACAGGACGCCGACTGGCAGGGGGGCGCGAGTCACTCGGTTGCCGGCAAGGGCAGCCTGGAGGTCTACTTCACCCGGGAACAGAACGGAAATATAACGCAGCAGACCATAGATGCCGCTACCAGTGACGCCAAGTTCGATACCTCACGCAATGAATTCGGCATCCGCAACAGCGAGTGGTACCTCTGTGGCCGCGACACCCTGCGACCCTGCCTGATGGAGCCCTACCTCTACGAGATAGGCCCGGGCCAGAAGATGCTGATGACCAGCCTGACGGTGCCCATCCTCAAGGAGGGCAAGTTTGTCGGGATCGCCGGTGTCGACATGAACCTGCCCATCTTCCAGCAACTGGCCGAGCAGCTCGGCAAGCAACTCTATGATAACCAGGCCGAGGTGACCCTGGTCAGCAAGATGGGGCTCATCGTCGGCAGCAACCGCCACGCCGGCAAGCTGGGGCGTCCCCTGACGGAGGCCGGACTGGTTGCCCCGAACGGACAACCTCAAGAGACAGACAGCGATTTCATCCTGCAGCAGCCGATCCGGATCGAGGCTGCCGACAGCCAGTGGTGGCTGATGATCAAGGTGCCCAAGGCACTGGCCCTCAGCCAGGCCGACACCATCAGCAGCCAGCTCGGCAGCCTGCTGCAAGCCACCCAGCAGCAGCAGTTGATCGCCATCGTCATCATCACCCTGCTGGCGCTGGCACTGCTCATCTGGTTCATCCAGACCATCACGGCCCCCCTCTCCCTCATCAGCCGCCACGTCTCCCACCTCGCCAGCAATGAGGGCGATCTGACCCAGCAGATGCGCATCGACACCCACCAGGAGCTCATCGAGCTTGGCAGACACCTCAATGCCTTCCTCGGCAAGCTGAGGGCCATGGTGCAGGGCAGCAAGCAAGTAGGGCAGCAGGTACATCAGCAGGCAAGAGGCATGAAGCAGACGGCCGAGACCATGCGCAGCAGCCTGGACGAGCAGAGCCTGGAGCTGGAGAGCGTGGTCAGCGCCATGCACGAGATGAGCACCACTGCGGTCAGCGTGGCGGGCTACGCCGAGCAGGCGGCGCAGGAGTCGGAGGCGGCAACCCACCATGTCAGCAGGGCCCAGCAGACCCTGAGCCAGGCCCGCAGCGAGATCCATACCCTGGTCGAGGACATGCACCAGGCGGACAAGGCGGTCGCCCAGGTGGCGCTGAGCAGCGCCAACATCAGCCGCATTCTCGACGTGATCCGGGCCATCGCCGAACAGACCAACCTGCTGGCGCTCAATGCGGCCATCGAGGCGGCGCGGGCCGGCGACATGGGGCGCGGTTTTGCCGTGGTGGCAGATGAAGTACGGGCCCTGGCCAACAAGACCCGGGCATCCACCGACGAGATTGGCCAGCTGATCGGCAGTCTGCAGACCGAGGTCACCAGCAGCCAGCAACTGATGAGCACGGGCATCACCCGCTCGGTCAGCACGGTCGAGGGGACAGATCAGGCCTTCGAGGCGCTCGGTCAGGTGGTGGTCCAGATCCAGCAGATCCACGACCACATCAGCCAGGTGGCCACGGCGGCCGAACAGCAGAGCGCCGTCAGCGACACCATCAACCAGAACCTGATGCGGATCGGGGATACCGCCACCACCCTGGGGCAGGAGGCGAACGCCAGCCATCGCCTGAGCGAGGCGCTGGAGCAGGCGGCCACCACCCTGACGAGCGAGCTCGAACGACTGCGGACCTGATGAAAGAGAGAAACGAAAAAGCCCGCATCGCTGCGGGCTTCTCAATATGGTGGTCGTTACTGGGCTCGAACCAGTGACCCCCTCCTTGTAAGGGAGGTGCTCTCCCAGCTGAGCTAAACGACCTGGGATTCTGAAATGATGGTGGGTCGTGCTGGATTCGAACCAGCGACCAATTGATTAAAAGTCAACTGCTCTACCGACTGAGCTAACGACCCATCTGTATCATTTTTTAAAGCATGGTGGTCGTTACTGGGCTCGAACCAGTGACCCCCTCCTTGTAAGGGAGGTGCTCTCCCAGCTGAGCTAAACGACCTGGGATTCTTGAAATGATGGTGGGTCGTGCTGGATTCGAACCAGCGACCAATTGATTAAAAGTCAACTGCTCTACCGACTGAGCTAACGACCCATCTGTATCAT
>NZ_JBFODA010000042.1:0-2734 GCF_040908055.1 Aeromonas sp. R7-4 | reverse complement strand
GGGTCTGAAATTGATACCGAAGAAAGTGCGCACTAAAGTAGCGTAAACAAGACACCGGTTTGAGGCCGGTGTCAGGTGATAACTAGATCTGTACAATCCGTCTATTCTATACGCTGGTTATTCAGGACTTCGTACTGTTCGCCATCGTGCTGAGTTCCATCCCCCCCAGTGTGCCCTCAATGTACCAAACGCAAAGTTGCTAACCGGCCCTTCTGTTTGGCAACTCTACTCTTCACAGACATCACAGCGAACAACGCGAATAACCTCGATCTCTTTTTTGGTCATAATCTTCATCTCTGGCCGCTCAATTTATGCAGGTCAGTTGCTCATTGTGCTACATCTTTCTACTAACTGTACTTCGGGCTAGCTGTAGCGTTTGGTCTAGGCGTAAAGTGGACCGTGAGATGCCTACAAAACTACTGGCGATTCAATTTGATAACTTCTGGTAAGACATGAAATGAACAAAGTCACCAGCTACAACCAACTCGACAAACTGGGGCGAGTCAGGCTTTCAAAACACTTTTTTATGCGCGATTTTCTTTACAGCGAAATCGCTGTTTGGAACGGGTTCAAAAACGTGCCGGATTTTCCGGATGTAGCCATCACCTATGGCCGTAAACTCTGCGAGGAATTGCTTGAGCCGCTTCAGGCTACATTCGGTCGCATCCACATCCGCTCAGCATACCGCTCCCCTGAAGTGAACGATTTCGGGAACAAGGGTGGATTCAACTGTGCAGCCAATGAGGCAAACTATGCCAGCCACATCTGGGATTATCCAGACGCTAATGGGAAGCACGGCGCTACGGCCTGCATTGTCGTTCCATGGCTGATTGCTCACATTGAGAAGGGGGGAAGCTGGACCGACATGGCCTGGTGGATCCACGACCATCTACCTTACAGTTCATTGCAGTTTTTCAGTACCAATGCCTTCAACATCAACTGGCATGAAGCCCCGGTACGTCGGATTTATAGTTACGCGGCTCCTAAAGGCATTCTTACTGAACCGGGCATGGAAAACCATGTGGGGCTCCATGCCGATTGCTACAAGGCCTTTCCAAGCCTGTCTGCTGACGTAGGAGTAAGAGGAAACAGTTCCGACAAATATGTTATGCACAGCGAAAAGTTCACTGCCACCGGAGTAGTGTTCCACACCCCAATGTGTCTGACTTGCAAGTGGCGTAATAAGGTGCCCGCCCCCCGCCACTGCCTCGCCTTCCCCGAAGGGATCCCTACTGCGATTTTGGTCGGGGAGGCTGACCACACTAAGCCGTATGAAGGCGACAACGGCTTGCAGTATGAGAAGGGCGATCCTGACTATTAACTTTTATTGAGGAACGAAATCATGAAGCATGATCTGACCCTGGAATAAAGCAGGCCAGCAGCCAGACACATGGACCCCTGTACTGGTTCGAGCGGCAATGTAGTGGTCTAGTCATCCTTCGGCAACAACCGAGATAGGCCCACTTGAGCCGGTAGTTTCCCGATGACCTCAATCTGCCAACTGAATCGCCCCCAGTTCCCTAGACACCTCACAGCCTTAAAATGAGGCAACTATTGGAGGTGTTATGACCCGTCAGCGTTATCCAGAAACATTCAAAATCGAAGCCGTTAAACAAATCACCGAGCGCGGGCGGCCGGTGGCTGACGTTGCACGTGCCATCGGGGTATCCAGCCACAGCCTGTATGCATGGCTCAAGCAGTACGGTAAGCCTGCTGACCAGCAGATAGAAGAGTCTGCCTTGCAAGCCGAGATCCGCCGCCTGAAAACTGAACTGCGCCAGGTCACCGAGGAGCGCAATATTCTAAAGGAGGCCGCCGCGTACTTTGCCAGCGAGTCAAGGAAAGGTACGCGTTCATAACCTCCCGACTCGACCGGTACAGTGTCGTTACCCTGTGCCAGACCCTGGGGGTTCACCGAAGTGGCTTCTACGCGTGGTTGAAACAGCCCACATCGCCACGACAGCAGGAGGACGAACGACTGACCGGATTGGTCAAGCAATCCTGGCTGGAAAGTGGTGCTGTCTACGGTTATCGCAAGATCCATCGCGACCTTCGTGACGCAGGGGAAGCCTGCGGCAAGCACCGTGTGGCCAAATTAATGAAGCGGGAGGGACTGCGTTCGCAAACGGGCTATCAACGCCGCAAGGGGCATTATGGAGGCAAGAGCACGCAAGCTGCCCCAAACACGCTGGCACGTCAGTTTAAGGTGCCAGCCCCCAACATCATCTGGGTGACTGACATTACCTACATTCGCACTCAAGAAGGGTGGCTGTACCTGGCGGTGGTGCTCGACCTGTTCTCTCGCCAGATCGTCGGCTGGGCGATGAAGTCACGCATGACGGCAGACTTGGCGGTTGATGCGTTATTGATGGCCGTCTGGCGGCGCAAACCCAAGCAGCCGGTACTGGTGCATTCGGATCAGGGCAGCCAGTTTACCGGTGGTGAATGGCAAGACTTTCTGAAGGCCCACAACCTGAGTTGCAGTATGAGCCGACGGGGTAACTGTCACGACAACGCGGTCGCCGAGAGTTTCTTTCAGTTGCTCAAACGGGAGCGGATCAAGCGCAGGATTTACGCGACAAGAGACGAAGCCCGCAGCGATGTGTTTGATTATATCGAGATGTTTTACAACCCAATCAGGCGTCATGGTTCCAATGATGGGCTGTCGCCGGTAGAGTTTGAAAGGCAGTTTATTTTTCAGCAACAAAGTGTCTAGAAAACCAGGGGCGATTCA